>JANYFX010000748.1 GCA_025359585.1 Rhizobacter sp.
TGGCGCTGTCGGCGGTCGGCATCGACCTGACGGCGCCAGCAGCAAGCCCACAAACAGCAGCAACGCGCGCACGATGTTGGCCGCCATCTTGCGGATCGACAGCGTGTTGCCGGCGCCGCGCAAGAGCTGTTTTTCGATCGCCGCCGACAGCCACAGCGCCAGCACCATCACCAGCCCGGCGGTGAGCGTGCCTTCGACCACGTTGCGCAACGAGATGTTCGCGGTACCGACCTTCCACTTCAACTCGTCCATCGCTTCGAGCAGCAGCGGCAGCAGGCCGGTGACCCACAGCACCACGGCGATCCAGGCCAGCCACGAGATGCTGCGCTCGATCACCCGCACCCAGCGCAGGCCGGGGAAGGTGACGCCGAGCACACGCACGCTCAGGCGAATGACGACGAGCGAGAGCAGGATCGGCACCGCCAGCTTGAACACTGCGGCGCGCACCGTGCCGGCCAGCGCCAACTTGGCGGCGAAGGCGAGCGCCAGCGCGAGCACCGGGAACAGCACGCCGTCGAAGATGCGGCGGCCGAAGATGACCGAGGCTTCGGGCACCGTCGGGCCGCGAATCAGCCGCACCACCGTCCAGGCGACCGCCAGGCACCCGGCCAGCACCGCCAGTTCGGTCAGCGCGCCGGGCTGGGCGAGCGAGCCCAGCAGTTCGTTGAGTTCGTCGGCGTTCAGCGTGCGCATCGTGGGAAGTCTCGTTTGATCATTGGCTTTATCCGCGAGGCGGAACTAAAGTTTAACGATGCCCCCGGAGCCACCGAAGAAAGGATTCACCATGCTTGCCAACGCCGCCGTCACGACCATGCTGCCCGTCATCGACATGGCGCGGGCGCGCGAGTTCTACGAACGCCGGCTGGGGTTCAAGCCGGGTGGGCTGAAGCCCGACGGCAAGTTCGTCTATTCGGTCGGTGGCACCACGCTCGCGCTGTTCCCCAAGCCCGAGGGCACGAAGGCCGACCACACGGCCGTGAGCTTCCAGGTGCCCGACATCGCGCAGAGCATCAGCGAACTCAAGCGCAGTGGCGTGGTGTTCGAGGACTACGACTTCCCGGGCCTGAAGACCGTCGAACACGTCTGCGTGCTCGGGGCCGAAAAAGCGGCGTGGTTCAAGGACAGCGAGGGCAACTACCTCTGCCTGCACGAAGACCTGGCGGCCGGTTGAACGCAGGGGCTCAGACCCCGGCCAGCACGCGCAGGTGCGCGGCCACGCTGCGGGCCAGCGCACCGAGGTTGTAGCCGCCTTCCAGGCACGAGACGATGCGGCCCTTCGCATGCCGATCGGCCACGCCCTTGATCCGCCGTGTCATCCACTCGTAGTCGGCTTCGACCAGGCCGAGCTGGCCGAGGTCGTCTTCGCGGTGGGCGTCGAAACCGGCCGAGATGAAGATCATCTGCGGGCGGAAAGCCTCCAGGCGCGGCATCCAGTTCGCTTCGATCATCTCGCGCACTTCGGGCCCGCGGGTGTAGGCCGGCACCGGCACGTTGACCATGTTCGTGCCCTTGGGCACGCCGCCGCTGAAGGGGTAGAGCCGGTCCTGGAAGATGCTGACCATCAGCACGCGCTCGTCGCCGGCGATGATGTCTTCGGTGCCGTTGCCGTGGTGCACGTCGAAGTCGACGATGGCCACACGCTCCAGGCCGCGCACGTCGAGCGCATGGCGCGCCGCGATGGCCACGTTGTTGAAGAAGCAAAAGCCCATGGTCTCGTCACGCGTGGCGTGGTGGCCCGGCGGGCGCACCGAGCAGAAGGCGTTTTCCACTTCACCGTCGAGCACCGCGTCGGTGGCGGCCACGGCCGCACCGGCGGCGCGCTGCACGGCGCGCCAGGTGCCGGCGCTGGCGGCGGTGTCGGGGTCGAGCGAGCGAATCCGGCCGCCGCTCTCGACGTCTTCGAGCACCTCGCGCAATTCCGAGACGTAGGCGCTGCTGTGGGCATGCGCCAGGTCGGAGGCGTTCACGAGTGGCGCGTCGCGCCGCTCCAGCGCCACGTCCAGGCCGCTGGCGAGCAGGTAATCGTTGATCGCGTCGAGCCGCTGCGGGCATTCGGGGTGGCCTTGGCCCATGTCGTGGCCGTGGCAGTCGGGATGGCTGTAGAAAGCTGTGGTCATCGTGCCTGATCTGACGTTCTGAAAATGGCTTTTCGGGTAAGGTGCCGCATGGACAAACGTGTAGACAAACCCCTCGCAGCACAGCTCACCGAACTGATCGATCAGATTGGCACGATCATCGTGGGCAAAAGGACGCAGATCGAAGACTGCGTCGCCTGCGTCCTGGCCGGCGGCCACCTGCTGATCGAAGACGTTCCCGGCGTCGGCAAGACCACGCTGGCGCAGGCGCTCGCAGTCTCGCTCGGCCTGCGCTTTTCGCGCAGCCAGTTCACCGCCGACCTGATGCCATCCGACCTGATCGGCGTGAGTGTCTACGAGCGCAGCAAAGAGGCATTCGTGTTCCACCCCGGCCCTGTGTTCGCACAAGTGCTGCTGGCCGACGAGATCAACCGCGCCGGCCCCAAAACCCAGAGCGCGCTGCTAGAAGCGATGGAAGAACACCAGGTCACGATCGACGGTGAAACGCGCGCCCTGCCCGAGCCGTTTTTCGTGATCGCCACGCAGAACCCGAGCGACCAGCTCGGCACCTACCCGCTGCCCGAGTCGCAGCTCGACCGCTTTTTGATGTGCATCACGCTCGGCTACCCCGACCAGGCGAGCGAACGCGCGCTGCTCGCAGGCCATGACCGGCGCGAGGCCATCCACGGCCTGCGCGCGGTGATGTCGCCCGAACAGTTGCGCGCCGCGCAGCAGGCGGTGCACGCGGTGCATGCGTCCGACGCGCTGCTCGACTACCTGCAGGCGCTGATCGCGGCCACACGCTCGGGCCGCTGGTTCGTCGAAGGCCTGAGCCCGCGCGCCGGCATCGCGGTGCTGCGCGCCGCGCGCGCCCGCGCCCTGCTCGACCAGCGCGACTACGTGGCACCCGACGACCTGCAATACGTGCTGCCGCAAACCGTGGCGCACCGCCTCGTGCCGGTGGCCGGCGCTGGCCGCGGCCGGGTCGAGCAGGTGCGCGCGATGGTCGAGGCGGTGCCGCTTCCTTGAGCTCTGCCGGCCACCCCGCACTCGCCGGGCTCGGTGTTTTCGAGCGCGGCTGGCTGTCGTCGAACAACGTGCTGGTGCCGGATGAAAGCGGCGCCACGCTGATCGACACCAGCCACCTGAACCACGCCGAACAGACGCTCGCGCTGGTGCGCCACGCGCTCGCCGGCCAGCCGCTCGCGCGCATCGTCAACACGCACCTGCACTCCGACCACTGCGGTGGCAACGCGACGCTGCAGCGCGCCCTCAGTGCGGCGGTGTTCGCGCCCGAAGCCTCGGCCGATGCAGTGCGTGAATGGAGCACCGACGGCCTGACTTTCGCCCCGACGGGCCAGCGCTGCGAACGTTTCACGCTGCAGGGCACAACCCGCGCCGGTGACGTGATCGAAGCCGGCGGTCGCCGCTTCGAAGTGTTCGAAGCACCGGGGCACGACCCGCAATCGACAATCCTGTTCGATGCCGCGCACGGTCTGTTGATCTCGGCCGACGCGCTGTGGGAAAACGGCTTCGGCGTCGTCTTCCCCGAGCTCGAAGGCGAGCCGGGCTTCGACGACGTGGGCGCCGTGCTCGACCTGATCGAGCGCCTGCCGGTGCAGGTGGTCGTGCCCGGCCATGGCGCGCCGTTCACCGACGTGGGCGCGGCGCTGGCTCGGGCGCGGGCACGCCTCGGGGCGTTCGTCGCAGAACCGCGCCGGCACGCGCGCCACGGCGCCAAGGTGCTGATGAAGTACCACCTGATGGAAGTGCGAGAACAGCCCGTGGCCGTGTTGCGCGACTGGGCTGCTGCCACCCCGCTGTTCTGCTCGGTGTGGCAGGCCCACGGGCGCACTGAAGCCGACAGCGCCGGCGAATGGGCCGAACACCTGGCTGGCGAACTGGTGGCGGGCGGAGCACTGCGGCGAGACGGGCCGCGCGTGCTCGATGTCTGACGCTCAGGTGGGCGTCGGCGTGCCTGCCATGCGGTCGTATTTCAGGAAGAACTCGCGCGCCTTGGCCAGCAACTGGTTCTCCGACACATGATCGAGCGTTTCGTAGGCCACGATGCGCCTGGCCGTCTCGGGCCGGTGCTTGTCGGCGTAGTGCTTGAAGTCGGCCAGCGCGACCTTCGGCCCGGTGACGAGCACCTCGGCAATACCGGCAAGGGCGTCGCACACGTGGCCGAAGAATTCGTGCTCGCTGCGCACCTCGCTGCCGTGCTGGCGGGTGTAGTGGCTGTGCGCCTTGACCTTGTCCGAGCTGACTTGCGTGGCGTCGAACTGCAGGACTTGTGCGTTCTGGTGGTCGAGCCAGCTCACGGCGTGAATCGTCGTCATGGTTTGTTTCCTTTCGAGGCGGGGGCCGGAGGCGCGCGCGACCGCAGCGGCCTGCATCACGTCCCTTCATGGCGATGATGCCGGCGCAGGTGACGACAGGCCTTGCGATGGGTCAAGCGTCACGCCGACAAGTCCGCCTGCCCGCCGTACCGGCAGATTCACTTTAGGATCCTGGCATGTCGAGCGCTTCCGCCCTGCCCCGCTGGTCTGCACTGCGCCCTGCCACACGGGTGCGTGCACGTTTGCGGCGCTGGCTCGAAGGCCGCATCGCACGCACCGACACGCTGCTGCTGACGCAGCGCAACGTCTACATTCTGCCGACGCGCGCCGGGCTGATGTTCGGCATCACGCTGATCGTGCTGCTGCTCGCGTCGATCAATTACCAGCTCAACCTCGGCTACGTCCTGACCTTCCTGCTGGCCGGCAGCGGCGTGGTCTCGATGCACCTGACCCACTCCACGCTGCGCGGTCTGACGCTGCACCTGAAACCGGTCACGCCGGGTTTTGCCGGCGATCCGGCCGGGCTCGGCCTCGTGCTCACGAGCCCCGACAACGCACGCTTCGGCATCGGCCTGAAAGTCTCGGGCGCGGCCGACAGCACGCTGGTCTGGATCGATGTGCCGGCCGGCGGCCAGACCACGGCGCAGGTGAGCTTCGTGCCCGCCACGCGCGGGCTGCACGACACGCCCGCGCTGAGCGCCGAAACACGCTTCCCGCTCGGCCTGTTCCGCACCTGGGCGGTGTGGCGGCCGGCCGCGCAGTTGCTGGTCTACCCGCGACCGGAGCAGCCGCCGGCGCCCTTGCCCGCAGCGCGTGCCGTGCCCGGGGGCAAGGGCCAGTCACGCAGCGCCGACGGCGGCGAGGTCGAAGGGGTGCGGGCCTACCGGCGCGGCGACCCGCTCAAGCTCGTGGCCTGGAAAAAAGCGGCGCGCACGATGGAAAGCGGCGGTGAACTCGTCAGCCGCGACACCAGCGCGTCGGCCCACCAGGAGCTCTGGCTCGACTGGCAGGCCTGCGCATCGCTCGCGCCCGAAGCGCGCCTGTCTCGCCTGGCCGCGTGGTCGCTGCTGGCACACCGCGCCGGCGCCGAGTTCGGCCTGCGCTTGCCGGGGCTGGACATCGCACCCGAGCACGGCGAAGCGCAAAGGCGCCGCTGCCTGGAGGCGCTGGCGCTGTGGCGATGACCGGCAACCTGGCCCGGCTCGCCCTGCCGCAGTGGCCGGGCTGGAGCCACCTGCCGCGCGAAGCGCGCGACACGCTGTTCCTGCTCGGCGTGATCGCCTGGACCGTGCTGCCACACGCCTCGCACCTGCCGCTGTGGTGCACCCTGCTCACGCTCGTGGTGCTGCTGTGGCGGGTGCGGCTCGCGCTCAACAACGCGGCGCTGCCGGGCCGCTGGGTGCTGGTGGGCGTGCTGCTGCTGGCCGCCGCGTTGACCTTCTGGTCCTACCGCACGCTGCTCGGCAAGGAGCCCGGCGTCACGCTCGCGGTGGTGTTGATGGCGCTGAAAACGCTGGAGCTGCGCGCGCGCCGCGACGCCTTCGTGGTGTTCTTTCTCGGCTTCTTCCTGATCCTCACGCACTTCCTGTATTCGCAGTCGCTGCTGGTCGCGGCCGCGATGCTGGTCTCGGTGTGGGGCCTGCTCACGGCGCTGGTGCTCGCGCACATGCCGGTCGGCCAGCCGAGCCTGCGCCAGGCCGGGCGGCTCGCGGCGCGCACCGCGCTGCTGGGGGCGCCGATCATGGCGCTGATGTTCGTGCTGTTCCCGCGCGTCGGCCCCTTGTGGGGTGTGCCGCAAGACGGGCTCGCCTCGACCGGCCTGTCCAACAGCATGCGCATGGGTTCGGTGAGCAAGGTCGCACTCGACGACAGCATCGCGCTGCGCGTGCGCTTCGAAGGCCCACCCCCGGCGCCCGAAACGCTGTACTTCCGCGGCCCCGTGCTGTCGCGTTTCGACGGTGCCGAGTGGCGCCCGGCGCCCCCCGTGCTGATGCTGCCGCAACAGCGCCGCCGCAACCTGCGCGTCGAGGGCGAGCCGGTGCGCTACGAGATGACGCTGGAGCCGATGCGCCTGACGACCCTGCCGCTGCTCGAGGCCACCAGCACCGCGCCGCAGATCGACGGTTACGCGACCTTCGGCATGTCCGACCTGCAATGGCTCAGCGAGCGGCCGCTGTTCGAGCGGGTGCGTTTCACCGCCGAGGCCCACACGCGCTTTCAGCATGGGCCGGTGAGCGCAACGCTCGAACTGCAAGACATGCTCGACCTGCCGCCCAGCTACAACCCGCGCACGCTTGCGTGGGCGGCCGCGATGCGGCGCGACCCGCGCTACGCGCAGGCCGACGGGCGCACGCTCGCGCAGGCCCTGATGCAGCACATCCGCACGGCCGGCTTCAGCTACACGCTGGCCGCCGAGCCGTATGGCCGCGATGCGATCGACGAGTTCTGGCTCGACCGCCGCGAAGGTTTCTGCGAGCACTTCGCTGCGTCGTTCGTCGTCGTGATGCGCGCGCTCGACGTTCCGGCGCGCGTGGTCACCGGCTACCAGGGCACCGACCCGTTGCCGGTCGATGGTTACCACCTCGTGCGCCAGAGCTCGGCCCATGCCTGGGCCGAGTACTGGCAGGCCGGCGTGGGCTGGGTGCGTGCCGACCCGACGGCGGCAGTCGCGCCCGACCGCATCAACCGCAGCGCCAACCTGGTCGCCTCGCCCGGCTTCGTGGCGGGTGCGCTCGGCAACATGAGCCCGGCCTTGCTCGCACGGTTTCGCGCAGGCTGGGAGCTCGTCAACAACCGCTGGAACCAGTGGGTGATGAACTACTCGCGCGGCCAGCAGCTCGACGTGCTGAAGAACCTCGGCTTCAACTCACCCAGTTGGGAAGACCTGGCGATCCTGCTCGCCGGTGCGCTCAGCGCGCTGGCACTGGTGGGTGCCGCATGGGCCTGGTGGGACCAGCACCGCATCGACCCCTGGGTGCGGCAGATGCAGCGTTTGCGCAAGGCGCTGCATTCGCTCGGCGTGCAGGCTGCCAACCACGACGCGCCGCGTGCGCTGGCCACGCGCGTGCGCGAACGCTTCGGCGCCAAGGGCGAAGCGCTCGCCGCGTTGCTCGACGCGCTCGACCGCCAACGTTATGGCCGCGCCCATGCGACCCGGCCCGACACACGATTGACACGTCGCTTCGTGGCGCAGGCGCGCCAGATGCGGCTGCAGGCGCGCGGATAATCGGGCGTTTGACCGCCCGCCCGATGCTGCCTCTTTCCCTTCCCCGCGCACTGGCGCTGAGCCTGCTGGTCTGCACCTTGTGCAGCGCAGGGGCAGCGCAACCGAAGAACAAGGCCCGCGCCGCCGCGGAGCCGCAGGCCGACGGCGCGCCCGACGTCGTCACCTACGGCCGGCGCGACGACGTGATGCAGTTCGGCGCCGAGCTCGCCGAGCGCCGCGGCCTCGATGTGGAATGGGTGCAGGCCGCGTTGCAGCGCGCGCGCTTCGTGCCGAACGTGGCCAAGTTCATCATGCCGCCGCCGGCCGGCACCGCGAAGAACTGGGCCGCCTACCGCGCCCGCTTCGTCGAGCCGATTCGCGTGCGCGCCGGCCTGGCGTTCTGGCGTGCGAACCAGAAGTGGCTCGTGCTTGCAGAAGAGCTCTATGGCGTGCCGCCCGAGATCGTGGTCGGCATCGTCGGTGTGGAAACGATCTACGGCCGCCAGATGGGCAACTTCCGCGTGATCGATGCGCTGTCCACACTGGCGTTCGACTTCCCCGCCGGCCGCAAGGACCGCAGCCCGTTCTTCCGCGACGAGCTCGAAAACTTCTTCGTGCTGTGCCGCAGCGAAGGCGTGGAGCCTTTGCAGCTCAAGGGCAGTTACGCCGGCGCGATCGGCATGCCGCAGTTCATGCCGTCGAGCTTCAACAAATACGCGGTCGATCTGGACGGTGACGGCCACGTCGACCTGCACACGAATGCCGCCGACGTGATCGGCAGCGTGGCCCACTACCTGGCCGAGTTCGGCTGGCAGCGTGGCCTGCCCACGCGCTTCTCCGTGGCGCCGCCGGTCGACGCGAGCGAACGTGCATTGCTGCTCGTCCCCGACATCCTGCCGAGCTTCAGCGCGCAGGAGTTGGTGGCGCACGGCGCGCAGCTCGGCGATGCGGCGCTCGCGCACGAAGGCCCGCTGGCACTCGTCGAGTTGCAGAACGGCGACGCGGCGCCGAGTTATGTGGCGGGCACGAAGAATTTCTATGCGGTCACGCGCTACAACTGGTCGAGCTACTACGCGCTCGCGGTGATCGAGCTCGGCGAAGCGGTGGCCCGCGAGATGGCGCGCGAGACGGCGCGCGAGGTGCGTTAAGAGCGCCGCCGCTTCAGTTCCACTTCGTTGCGCTCAGCACCTGGCGCGCCCAGTGCGCCACCTGGGTCGGCAGGGCAACGAAGCGCGTGCCGTACAAGGGCGCGCCGTGGCGCAACATCAGCAGAGCGAGCTTGGACGCGAGCGCGTGGCCTTCGTCGGCCAGCTGGGCCAGCCGGTCGTAGGCGGGCTGCCATTCACCGCGTTCGTAGAGTGCGACCGCCGCATCGAAGCCGGCATGCGCACTCTTCGCATGCGGGTCGAACAAGGGCAGGCCCTTGGCGGCTGGCGCCGGGGCGACCAGTGCGGCGCTGAGCACCGCGCCTTGCCAGGGATTGGCGCCCTGCGCACGGCGGCGCGGCGCGGGGGTGTTGGCGATGCCAGGATTCGTGTTCATGCGCTCGCTCCATGGCTCGTGACGACCGTGACCCCCTTGGCCGGAGCGCGCGATGCGGAGGAGGTGCCGGCGTCGGAGGCGAACAGCCACGGCAGCGTCGCCCGCGCAGCGGCGAACAGCAGGCACAGGTTGGTCGCGTCGAGGCCGCGAATGCGGCGCGGCCTGTCGGCCGGTTGACGAGGCTGGGTCATGGAAACACCTCCGGTTGCTGCACGAGGCACCGACCATTTCGGCGCTCTCATAGGGCAATACGGGGCGGGCCGGTCAAACCGGACGGCGAAGAATCAACTGCTCGCAAAAACCGCCATGGCCAGCGGCACCAGCGGCGCGATGAGCATCGCCGACAAGGCCAGCACGACACCGCCGATGATCCACATCAGCGGCGCCCAGGCGCGCTCGGGTGAGTGCCAGCGGGCACCCGGGTCGAGGTCTTGTGTTTCGTCCATGTCCGCACTCCCGGGCCCGGATCGAATTCAGGGCCGCGAACCGCTCGCGGCTGGTGAATCGAAAGGGGCTGCTGGGAGATACGGCGAAACGAGCGCGGACCGGACATCTCAGCGTCCGCGCTCCTCTTCCATTCGATGCGACTAGCGCTTGGCGCCAAACACCTTCGCGGCGAGGAAGCCCAAGCCGGCGCCGACAACGACCCCGGCAATGAACCAGGTCGGATCGGGCGGAATGACCACGGCAGGAGGAGGCGGCGGTGGCGGGCAGGACGCGCAAGTCGTCGGTGCCGATATCTTGGCCGCCGACTCTTGCGCAAACGCCGGCAACCCGGAAAGAAGCATCACTGCTCCGGAAGCACTCTTGATTCTGATTTCCATGTGTTCCTCTCTTGTTTTCAACTGAAGAATCGCCGCCCCGTCAGCGGGCTCTCCGGACTTCGCCGAACCCTGGGAGGAATGGTATCGACAGGCGGCGCTGACGCGGAGCGATTTTCGAGCTGCCGCAGTAGGCCCAGAATCTCTCTGTAGGTCGGTGCTTCCACTCCGAAAGCGTTTCTCAATATCGGCTCGGCGTGCTTGATCAGCGACACCGCTTCCGGAACGCGACCCAGTTCGACGAGAGCAGGAGCCATGTTCAATGCGAACAGCTGGCTGGTGGGGTGCTCTGAACCCAAGGCCTTGGCAAAGTCCGCCTGAGCGCTTTGCATCAATCCCAGTGCCTGTTCGGGCTGGCCCTGACGCAAAAGGGCGACTCCGCTCAAGGTTCGCCCTATCGCAGAGATTCGAAGGCCGCCACCCTTCTTGGCGCCGTCGCCCATCAGCGCGAGTGCCAGATCAACCCAGTGCCGTGCCTGCGCAGGGTCATCAGCGTACAGACGCGACTCGGCAAGCGCCAGCAACGCGGTCGCCTTGAAGGCAGGATTCATGGTGACGTCTGCGCCCGACTCCCCGAACACCCGCACGCGCTCAAACAATGGCAGCAGTTCCGGCTGAGCCGGCGCCAACGATCGAAGCCGAAACTCGAGCAGCAAGGCTTCGATCTGAATGAACGGCAAGGTCGAATCCAGCGACATGTCCTGGAGCCGCGGAATCGCCTGCACGGCCTCTTCGACCTTGCCCAGTCTCAGCAACGTCTGCCCTTTCTTCAGAAACAGCAGGCGGCAGCGCTGTTCCTGTGCGCCGAGCTCGTTCACGCAGCGCGGCAATACGGTGTCCAAGAGCGACAAGGCTTGAGCAAACCGCCCCGAACCAAAGAGCAGGTTGACATGCTCCCAATCCATTGCCGCGACTTCACCCGAGTCCAGCCCACGCACCTGGTTGACGCTGCGTCGCAATTCGTCTTGCAGAGCCAGTGCGACATCGATTTCACCGCGTTCTCGTTCAACTCGGAACAACGCTTGCCCGAGCCTGAAGGTCCTCAAGTGTTCAATGCCGAGCGTTCGAATCGCGTCCCGTCGCGCCGACGCAAAAAGCTCTCGCGCACGCTCTGTGTCACCGCCGCTCAAAGCGATCTGCCCACTCACCTCTGCGAGCCGCGCATTCAACTCCGGGTCTGCGAGTGGTCGGCCCGGAACCGCTTCGGCGTCCTTCAGCATCCGATCTGCCAACGGCGGATTGTTCATCTGCAGCGCGTTGAAGGCATGGTCTGCGCGAGCCATTGCTTCCTCGCGTGGCTGATGCAGCTCTGCGTACACACGAACCAGTTCGGCGTAAGTGC
>JANYFX010000030.1 GCA_025359585.1 Rhizobacter sp.
CCGAAGACTGCCAGACCTGACTCTCGTAGCGGCTCGCGCACCATGTCGAACATCCTCCTGAACGTCAACGGCATCGAGGTGATCTACAACCATGTGATCCTCGTGCTCAAGGGCGTCTCGCTGCAGGTGCCTGAAGGCCGCATCGTCGCGCTGATGGGCGGCAATGGCGCGGGCAAGACGACCACCCTGCGGGCGGTGAGCAACCTGCTGAGCAGCGAACGTGGTGCCGTCACGAAAGGCTCGATCGAGTTGCGCGGCGAGCGCATCGAAGCCCTCAGCACGAGCGAGATGGTGAACCGCGGCGTGATCCAGGTGATGGAAGGGCGGCATTGTTTTGCGCACCTGACGATCGAAGAGAACCTGCTGACCGGCGCCTACACACGCAAGGACGGCAAGGCCGGCGTGGCCGCCACGCTCGAGAAGGTCTACAACTATTTCCCGCGCCTGAAGACCCGCCGCAGCTCGCAGGCCGCCTACACCTCGGGCGGCGAACAGCAGATGTGCGCGATCGGCCGCGCGCTGATGGCCAACCCGAAGATGGTGCTGCTCGACGAACCCTCGATGGGCCTGGCGCCGCAAATCGTCGAAGAAGTGTTCGAGATCGTGAAGGACCTGAACACGCGCGAAGGCGTGACCTTTCTGCTGGCCGAGCAGAACACCAACATGGCGCTGCGTTATTCCGACTACGGGTACATCCTGGAGAACGGCCGCATCGTGATGGACGGCGAGGCGAAGTCGCTGCGCGAGAACGAGGACGTGAAGGAGTTCTACCTCGGCATGGGCGGCGGCGACCGCAAGAGCTTCAAGGACGTGAAGAGCTACAAGCGGCGCAAGCGCTGGCTCGCCTGAGTGTCGAAGAGAGGAGAAGCGCCATGGCCCACGCCGACGAAGCCGCCCTGCAACGCCTGCTGCCGCTGCTGCGCCAGCTGCGCGAGATCAAAGGGCTGCGCGAGATGAAGCCGGGCATCTTCTACATGAAGGGCAGCGCTTTCATCCACTTCCACGACGAAGCCGGCGCGCTCGTGGCCGACCTGAAAAAAGCAGGCGGCTCGGGCTTCGACCGCTACCCCGTGGACACCCCGCCCGGCCAGCGCAAGCTGGTCGACGACGCCAAACGCCGCGCCGGCCGCAGCGATGAAGACTGAGAGCCGCACCTTGAATTCAGACTCTTCCCACTACGACGCGCTCGAGACCCGAAGCACCGAACAACGCGAGCAAGCGTTGATGGCCGCGCTCTCGGCGCAGATCGCCCACGCACAAGCGCGCGCCCCTGCATTCGCCCGCAGCCTGGCGGACGTGAGCGCTGCGCAGGTGACCAGCCTTGGCGCGCTCGCGTGCCTGCCGGTGATCCGCAAACACGAGTTGCTGGAACGCCAGGGCGATGCCGGTGCACCCGATGTGTTCGGCGGCTTCTCCGCCATCGGCTGGGGCGCACGGCCCGCCACGCAACGTGCGCTGCGCGTGTTCGCCTCGCCCGGCCCGATCTACGAACCCGAAGGGTCGAACCCCGACTACTGGCGCATGGCGCGCGCCTTGTTCGCCGCGGGCTTTCGCGCCGGCGACCTGGTGCACAACAGCTTCAGCTACCACTTCACGCCGGCCGGCGCGATGATGGAAAGTGGCGCGTTCGCGGTCGGCTGCACCGTCTTCCCGGCCGGCACCGGGCAGACCGAACAGCAGGTGCAGGCGATGGCGGCCTTGAAGCCGGCCGGCTACATCGGCACGCCGAGCTTCCTGAAGATCATTCTGGAAAAGGCCGCCGAGAGCGGCCTCGCACTGCCTTGGTTGAAGAAGGCCTCGGTCGGCGGCGAAGCCTTCACACCGAGCCTGCGCGACTGGTTCGCCGAGCGTGGCGTCACCGCCTACCAAAGTTACGGCACGGCCGACCTGGGCCTCGTCGCTTATGAAACCGAAGCCCGCGAAGGCCTGGTGCTCGACGAAGGCGTGATCGTCGAAATCGTGCGCCCCGGCACCGGCGACCCGGTGCCCGAGGGAGAAGTCGGCGAAGTGGTCGTGACGACGCTGAACCCCGCCTACCCGCTGATCCGCTTCGGTACCGGCGACCTCTCGGCCGTGCTGCCGGGCCACTGCCCGAGCGGGCGCACCAACACGCGCATCAAGGGATGGATGGGCCGCGCCGACCAAACGGCCAAAGTGCGCGGCATGTTCGTGCACCCGGCGCAGGTGGCGGAGATCGCGCGCCGCCACCCCGAAGTGCGCAAGGCGCGGCTGGTGGTCAGCGGCGAGATGGCGAACGACCGCATGCTGCTCAGCGTCGAGGTCGAAGGCACACCCGAAGGCCTTGCCGCACGCCTGACCGAGACCGTGCGCGAAGTGACCAAGCTGCGCAGCGAGATCGCCTTGTGCGCAGCGGGCAGTCTCCCCAACGACGGCAAGGTAATCGAAGACGCGCGCCGCTACACATGACCTGACGGCGCAAGGGATTACGTAGTTTCCGCCATGCCACACGGCAGGCCAGCGATTGACAATCGCGCGTCGGAAATCAACGCAGCCGTGAAAGCCCCTCCATGAAACGAATTCTTCTCGCCACTGTGGCCACTCTTTTCGCCGCGGCCGCCGTCGCTGAATACCCCGACAAGCCGATCACGATCGTCGTGCCGTTCGCCGCCGGCGGCCCCACCGACAAGGTGGCGCGCGACCTCGCCGAAGCGCTGCGCAAGCCGCTCGGCGGCCAGTCGATCATTATCGAGAACGTGGGCGGTGCCGGTGGCACGCTCGGCGCGGCCAAGGTGTCGAAGGCCAGCAACGACGGCTACACGCTGCTGCTGCACCACATCGGCATGAGCACCTCGCCGGCGCTGTACCGCAAGATGGCCTACGACACGCTGGGCGACTTCGAGTACCTGGGCATGATCAACGAGGTGCCGATGACGCTGATCGGCAAACCCACGCTGCCGGCCAACACCTACCCCGAACTGGTGAAGTGGCTTGAAGCGAACAAGGGCAAGATCAACCTCGCCAACGCCGGTCTCGGCGCCGCTTCGCACCTGTGCGGTCTGCTGTTGCAGAGCACGCTGAAGATCGACATGCAGACTGTTCCCTACAAGGGCACGGGCCCGGCCATGACCGACCTGCTCGGCGGCCAGGTCGACCTGATGTGCGACCAGACCACCAACACCTCGACCCAGATCGAAGCCGGCAAGGTCAAGGCCTATGCCGTGACTTCGGCCAAGCGCCTGACGACACCGGCGCTGAAGAACTTGCCGACGCTCGACGAAGCCGGCCTGAAGGGCTTCAACGTCTCGATCTGGCACGGCATGTACGCGCCCAAAGGCACGCCCAAGGCCGTCACCGACAAGATCAACGCCGCCTTGCGCGTGGCGCTGAAAGACGCCGAGTTCGTCAAGCGTGAAGAAGCGCTGGGCGCGGTGGTGGTGACCGACGCGCGCCTGGCCGGCGCCGAGCACAAGAAGTTCGTCGAGGCCGAGATCAACAAGTGGGGCCCGGTGATCAAGGCTGCAGGCCAGTACGCAGACTGAAGATGAAGCGTGGTCCGTGCCGTCAGTGCATGGACCACGGTGATTGCAGCGTGATCGGGATGGTCACCGGCCCGTCGTTGACGAGGCTGACCTGCATCTCGGCACCGAACTCGCCACAGGCCACAGGCGCGTGCAGCTGGCGCGCGGTGGCCAGCACCCGCTCGTAGAGCCGCCGCCCGAGCTCGGGCGCGGCGGCGGCCGTGAAACTCGGGCGGTTGCCGCCGGACACGTCGGCCGCGAGCGTGAACTGGCTGACGATCAAGAGGCCGCCCTTCACGTCGACGAGGCTCAAGTTCATCTTGCCGGCGGCGTCGGAAAAGATGCGCAGCTTGAGCAGCTTGGCGACGAGCTTGTCGGCCAATGCTTCGTCGTCGGTGGGCTCGGCGCAGACGAAGACCAGCAAGCCCTGTTCGATCGCGCCGATGGTGGCGCCGTTCACCGCCACAGAAGCGCGAGCGACACGCTGAACCAGCGCGATCAAGACACCGCCTTGGCGCGTTCGTCGTCGCTCTGGTCGAAGCGCGCTTCCACGTTCGACGGCAGCAACTGGATCGACGCACGCAGCCCCGGCACGTCGTTCATCAAGGCCTGTTCGACATCGGCCCGCAAGGCCGCGGCGCGGCCGAGCGTCCAGCCCGCAGGCATGTGCATGTGCACGTCGAGAAAACGGCGCTGGCCGGCACGGCGTGTGACGAGGTGGTCGAAGCGGATCGTGCTGTGCGCGAACTGCGCCAGCGTGCGGTCGATCTGCACGCGCACTTCGGGCTCGAGCGCGCTGTCCATCAGCCCTTCGACCGAGCGCCACGCGAGGTGCGCGGCTTCGCGCAGGATGTTGAGCGCCACCCCGATGGCGAGCAGCGGGTCGAGCCAGAGCCAGCCGGTGAGGTGCACGCCGATCAGGCCGACGACGACGCCGGCGGAAGTCCACACGTCGGTGTAGAGGTGGCGCGCGTCGGCTTCGAGCACGATCGAGCGGTGCTCGATTGATGCCGCCATCATTCGCCACGCCAGCACGCCGTTGAGCGCCGAGCTGAGCGCCGCCAGCACCAGGCCCCAGCCGAGCGACTCCAGCGGCTGCGGGTTGAAAAAGCGATGGGCCGCGGCCCAGATGATGCCGGCGGCCGCACCGGCGATCAGCAGGCCTTCGAACCCGCTGGAAAAGTACTCGGCCTTGCTGTGGCCGAAGGGGTGGTCGTCGTCGGCCGGGCGCTGCGCGATGATGACCATCGCCAGGCCGAAGAGCGCCGAGGCGAGGTTGACGAAGGACTCCATCGCGTCCGACAGCAGGCCGACCGAATCGGTGATCCACCACGCCGCCGTCTTCATCACGATGGTAACGACCGCTGCTGCGATCGACAGCTTGAGGAGTGTCTTGACTTGCACTACGAGAGCGTCACGCGCGCGAACTTGCGCTTGCCGACCTGCACGACGTAGGTGCCGGCGCCGAGTTTGAGGCCGCGGTCGTTGATCAGCCCGCCGTCGATGCGAACCCCGTTGCCGTCGACCAGGCGCAAGGCTTCGCTGCTCGACGGTGCGAGGTTGGCCTGCTTCAGCAAAGCCCCGATGCCGAGCGGCGCGCCGCTGAGCGAGACCGCGTCGATCTGGTCGGGCACACCGCCGCGCGCGCGGTGATTGAAGTCGGTTTCGGCGGCTTCGGCGGCGGCGGCGCTGTGAAAGCGCGTGGTGATTTCCTTGGCCAGCAGCACCTTCGCGTCTTTCGGGTTGCGCCCGCCGTCGACCTCGGCCTTGAGCTTGGCCATCTCAAGCTCGGGCAGGAAGCTCAACAAGGTGAAGTAGCGCCACATCAGCGTGTCGCTGATCGACAGCAGCTTGGCGAACATGTCGTTCGGCGCGTCTGTGATACCGATGGTGTTGCCCTTGCTCTTCGACATCTTCTCGACGCCGTCGAGCCCTTCGAGCAGCGGCATCGTCAGGATGCACTGTGGCTCCTGGCCGTATTCGCTTTGCAGCGCGCGGCCGACGAGCAGGTTGAACTTCTGGTCAGTGCCGCCGAGTTCAATGTCGCTCTTGAGCGCGACCGAGTCGTAGCCTTGCATCAGCGGGTAAAGAAACTCGTGGACCGAGATCGGCGTGCCATTCTTGAAGCGCTCGCTGAAGTCGTTGCGTTCCATCATGCGGGCGACCGTGTACTTGGCGGCGAGCTGGATCAAACCGCGCGCGCCGAGCGGGTCGCTCCATTCGGAGTTGTAGCGAACCTCGGTCTTGGCCGGGTCAAGCACGAGGCTCGCCTGCTGGTAGTAGGTCTTGGCGTTGTCTTCGATCTGCTCGCGGGTGAGTGGTGGGCGCGTGGTGTTGCGGCCCGACGGGTCGCCGATCATCGAGGTGAAGTCGCCGACCAGAAAGATCACGGTGTGACCCAGGTCCTGCAACTGCCGCATCTTGTTCATCACCACGGTGTGGCCGAGGTGCAGGTCGGGCGCTGTCGGGTCCATGCCGAGCTTGATTCTGAGTGGCACGCCGGTTGCTTCTGAGCGTGCAAGCTTGGCGATCCAGTCGGGTTCGGGTAACAGCTCGTCACAGCCGCGTTTCGAGATCGCGAGAGCACTCAGAACTCGGTCGGTCACAGGGTGTTTGGGCGGAGCCGGAACTGGAGTGGAAGGCAAGGACATTCGGGGCTTTTCAGGAGATGGGCGCAAAGCCGGGTCGGTATACTGCGCGGCTGCTCAGAACGGGCTCCCGCACTGCAACGGCGAGCGATGAGAGCGAGGCCTTCGAGGCGCCACGATTCTAGTGGACGCCTCACCGGGCCTCAGGGACACACACACCGAAGCGCAGGCCCACGTTGCCAGCGCTCGCACACAGAGCGAAACGCTCCGGGACAGAATTGAAATCAACGGTCTTGATCGATCGCGCCGTGGCTTCCGCCAGCGCGCGCGCAGGCAGCTTTGTCCGCAATCACCCGCGCAGCCTCACGGCGGCCGTGATGTTCGCGCTCGCCGGCTTCGGCGCGGCCGCCTTCGGCATTGCGCCGATGGTGCCGGATGCGTCGGATTTGCCGAAGCGGCTGGTGACGGAAATCGTCACACCCGACAGCATGCAGTCACAACTCGACGCATTGGCCGAGCACGCGTTGGAGCTTTACAGAACCGACCTGACCCGTTCGAGCGACACCGCCGACAGCCTGCTGAAGCGGTTGAACGTGAGCGACGCAGCGGCGGCCGCGTTCCTGCGCAGCGACTCGACTGCGCGCAAGTTGCTCGAAGGCCGCGCCGGCAAGATGGTTCGTGTGCAGACCGATGAAAGCGGCGCACTGACCGAACTGGTCGCGCGTTATGCCGCCTCGAATTCCGAGGCAGCGGCCACGCAGTTTCAGCGGCTGCGCGTGATGCGCATCGCCGGCAAGCTGCTCGCCACGGTCGAGACCGCCCCACTCGAAGCGCAGGTGCGCATGGGCAGCGGCACGATCCGCTCGTCGCTGTTCGCAGCGACCGACGATGCGCGCATTCCCGACGCGGTGGCGACCCAATTGGCCGAGGTCTTTTCGACCGACATCGACTTCCACCGCGAGCTGCGCAAGGGCGACACCTTCTCGGTCGTCTACGAAGCCATGACGGCCGACGGCGAGCCCATCACCTGGGGTACATCGACTGGCAAGGTGCTTGCCGCCGATTTTGTCAACAACGGCCGTTCTTACTCTGCCGTGTGGTTCAAGGACAGCCAGGGCAAGGGCGCTTACTACGGCTTGGATAGCCAGAGCAAACGCCGTGCGTTCCTGGCCAGTCCGATGGAATTTTCACGCGTGACCTCGGGCTTCGCGATGCGCATGCACCCGATCCAGAACATCTGGAAGCAGCACAAGGGCGTGGACTACGGTGCGCCCACCGGCACGCCGGTTCGTGTGGTCGGCGACGGTGTGGTCGAGTTCGCCGGGCACCAGAACGGCTATGGCAACGTGATCGAGATCCGCCACAGCAACCAGCGCTCCACGCTCTACGCGCACCTGAGCCGCATCGACGTGCGCAAGGGCCAGCATGTGGAGCAAGGCACACGCATCGGCGCGGTCGGATCGACCGGCTGGGCGACCGGGCCGCACCTGCACTTCGAAGTGAAGGTCGGCGGCCAGCAGCAAGACCCGATGATCATGGCCAAGGCCTCCGAAGCCGTGGCCCTCACGCCTGCGGGCAAGGCAGAATTTGCGCTGCTCGCGCGCAGCGTGAAAGGCCAGCTCGACGTGGCCGACAGCGTCCGGAACTCGGGTGCTTCGGTCGAATAGCCGACAGCGGCGCAGGCTGAAAGGCCTGCCCTGGCAGGCGCGTCGATGACCGCGCTCTACATCGGCCTGATGTCTGGCACGTCGCTCGACGGCGCCGACGGTGTGCTGGTGGACTTTGCACCGCAAGGCGGTGGCGTGCTGAAGGTGTTGGCTCATCAGTACCGACCCTTTTCCTCCGAACTCGCGGCCGAGCTGCTCGCGCTCAACACGCCCGGCAACAACGAATTGCACCGCGCGGCGCTGGCCGGCAACGCGCTGGCGCGTGTGTACGCCGAGGTGATCGAAGCGTTGCTCGAAGCGGGCGACGTGCCTCGCGAACAGGTGCTTGCCGTCGGCGCCCATGGGCAAACGGTGCGCCACCGTCCGCAAGAGTTCGACGGCACCGGCTACACCTTGCAGCTGGGCAGCCCGGCACTGCTCGCCGAGCTGTGCGGCATCGACGTGGTGGCCGATCTGCGCAGCCGCGACGTGGCGGCCGGTGGGCAAGGCGCGCCGCTGGTCCCGGCATTTCACCGCGCGGTTTTCGGGGTCGACGGCGAAACCGTCGGCGTGCTCAACATCGGCGGCATCAGCAACCTGACTGCGCTGGACGCGAACGGCTCGACGACGGGGTTCGATTGCGGCCCGGGCAATGCACTGATGGACCATTGGTGCCAGGCCCATACGGGGCGGACCTTCGACAGCGGCGGCGCATGGGCTGCGTCCGGCTCGGTGATCGAGCCCCTGTTGCAGACCATGCTCGCCGACCCGTACTTTGCGATGCCAGTCCCCAAGAGCACAGGGCGCGACCGCTTTCACCCAAACTGGCTAAGCGCACATCTGCAAGGCTCGGCAACGCCGCCGAACCCGGCGGACGTGCAGGCCACACTCGCCGAGCTCACTGCCACCTGTTGTGCGAACGACGTGTTGCGATACGCGGCCGATGCGCGCGAGTTGCTGGTGTGCGGCGGCGGTGGCTTCAACCGGGACCTGATGCAGCGCCTCGCGGCGCGCTTGCCGAAGATCAAGGTGCTGCCGAGCGATCAGCGCGGTTTGCCGGCCACACAGGTCGAGGCCTGCGCTTTTGCCTGGCTGGCGCGGGCCTTCTGCGCGCGCGAATCCGCGAGCCTGAGCAGCGTCACCGGCGCCCGTGGCGCACGGGTTCTGGGTGCGCTGTACCCGGCACGCTGAAGCTTTGTCGTCGCCCAGCAAAAAGCCGCCCGAAGGCGGCTTGTGCGGCAAGAGCAGGACGCTCAGGCAGAGAAGCTCGAACCACAACCGCAGGTGGTGGTCGCGTTCGGGTTCTTGATCACGAACTGGGCCCCTTGCAGATCGTCTTTGTAGTCGATCTCGGCGCCGGCCAGGTACTGCAGGCTCATTGCGTCGATCAGCAGCGTCACGCCGTTCTTGCTCATCTGCGTGTCGTCTTCGTTGACGATTTCGTCGAAGGTGAACCCGTACTGGAAACCGGAGCAGCCGCCGCCCTGCACGAAGACCCGCAGTTTCAGCTCGGGGTTGCCTTCTTCGTCGACCAGTTCCTTGACCTTGTTGGCCGCGCTGTCGGTGAAGACCAGCGGCACCGGCGGCTCATCGGACGGAATTTCTCGGGCTTGGATGTTTTCAGCAACTGCGCTCATGGTCTGGCTCCTGCGGCAAGCTGCCGCTGAGGCAGATTATCCGGCATTTGAGGCGGCAAGTTTGATCGCCGGTCTTTCGTCGGCCTTCAGTGGCCTCAGTTCACCATCGATGGTGGCGCCCTGGTGCATTTCAAGGGCTTCGTAGCGCACGTCACCCCAGACCCGCGCCTTGGGCTGCAATTCGAGCAGAACGCTCGAGAATACCGGGCCGGTGACCGTGCCACTGATGATCACATGGCCCGCTTGCACCTTGCCAGTGACGCAGGCGTTTTCGCTGATCACGAGGATGCTGTTTTCTTCGCTCGTGGCGATCACGTCGCCCCGCACTTCGCCGTCGATGCGCAAGCCATCGGTGAACCGAAGTTCGCCAAGGATGACGGTGCCTTCACCGATCAGCGTGCGAATCGCAGGTTGCTTCTTTTTGCCGAACATGAGGACTCTCCAACGAGACTGGCCCCACGGGTGTTCGCGGGCGCTTTCATAACTTCACCATCAGCGTGGCTTTCAAGCCGCCACGCAGGTCCATCACCTTGACCGTGGCACTTTTTACCATGGCCAGCGGCGCGTGCTCGATTGCGCCCTCGATCCTCACGTACTGTTTCAGCTGTAGCGCTTGCGGACCGGCGGGCTGTGACAGAGACCACGGTTTGCCGTCGAGCGTGCCGGCCAGCGTGATCTCGTAACGCCCGTTGAATTCGGGTGTGGCCTTGCCGGCCTGCATCACCAGCATCTGATACCGGACCCGGCCGGCAGCCTGTTGTTCGACCTGCAGGCCGCGAATCATCAGACCTTCGCTCGCACCCGCCGGCAACAGGCGCTCGAAGAAACCGAGGTCGCCGCGCAGCGAGAGGTTCTCCGACTCGACCGCCTTGAGTTGCTGCGCGAGCTTGTCCTGAACCGTCTTTTCGGTCGTGAGCAGGCTCTGCGCCGTGTTCGCAATCGACACCGTCCCTTCGCGCTCGCTGCGCAACTGGGCCACCTCGACCCGGAGCTTTTGAAGTTCTTCTTTCGAACCGCGATCGAGGCCCGCAATGTCCTTGCCGAATTCGAAAGCCCAGAGTGCGAGTGCCGCCGAAAAGCCGAACATCAACGCGACCAGCGCCCAGCGCAAGGGCCAGGGCAAGTGACTGCGAACGATCATGCGCGGCGCACTGATCGACAAGCGGCGCCGCAGCAGCTTCCAGCGCATTCGGTCGGCCCTCTTCAGGTTCACAAGGAGCGCGGATTGTAGAAGCGCCCTGGACGCGCAGGCGCTACAAACGGAAAGGCCGCCCGGAGGCGGCCTTCTTGCAGCGAAACACGCAGAAGATCAGCGCTTGCTGAACTGCTTCCTGCGGCGAGCGCCGTGCAGACCGACCTTCTTGCGTTCGACTTCGCGCGCGTCACGCGTCACGAAACCGGCGTGCTTGAGCGGCGGCTTGAGGGTTTCGTCGTAGTCGATCAGGGCGCGGGTGATGCCGTGGCGCACCGCGCCGGCCTGGCCCGATTCACCACCACCACGCACGTTGACCTTCACGTCGAACGCAGCGTCGTTTGCGGTCAGCACCAGCGGCTGGCGAACCACCATGATGGACGTCTGACGACCAAAATACTCGTCGACGGTCTTGCCGTTGACGATGATCTGGCCGGTGCCCTTCTTGATGAAAACGCGTGCCACCGACGATTTGCGGCGGCCGGTCCCGTAGTTCCAAATTCCGATCATGGCCGCTCCTTAGATTTCAAGAACTTTGGGTTGCTGCGCAGTGTGCGGATGCGTGGCACCGGCGTACACCTTGAGCTTCTTGACCATCGCATAACCCAGGGGGCCCTTCGGGAGCATGCCTTTGACGGCCTTCTCTAGAGCGCGGGTCGGGTGCTTGGCCTGCATGTCCTTGAACTTGGTGGCGTGAATGCCGCCCGGGTAACCCGAGTGGCGGTAGTACACCTTGTCGTTGGCTTTGTTGCCGGTGACGCGAATCTTCTCGGCATTGACGATGACGATGAAGTCACCGGTGTCGACGTGAGGCGTGTAGATGGCTTTGTGTTTGCCGCGCAAGCGGAGGGCGACTTCACTGGCCACCCTTCCGAGAACCTTATCGGTCGCGTCAATCACAAACCAGTCATGCGTCACTTCGGCCGGCTTGGCACTGAAGGTTTTCATGGGAGTCGGTCTGAGTTGGTTTTTCAGCCCCACAGCTCATCGCTGGGTTGATTCACCAAGCTCGGTTCTGCTTCTTTTGAATGGCAGACTCTCGCTCGGTTCGAAGCAAAGGGCTCTGTGCCATTTCACTTCGCTTTCCCAGGGGCAAACTTTGGGAAAGCCTTTGAGTATACCAAAGCTCGGCGACCCAGGCTCGGTTCCCTGACAGCCCTCTTGGCATGCGCACCTAACCCGTTCACGTAGACTGGGGTTAACCCTAGACGAAAGGTCTCAGCAATGAGCATTCCAGTCGACACCGTCATGCAAACAACTCAAACGCCATCACCGACACCTGCCGCGCAGACACTTGACGGACGCCCGTCCGCAAGCTGGTCCTGGGTGCCCATCCGGTCGCTGGGGCCGAGACATCGCGAGCGCATCACGGCGCATTTGATTTCTCTTGACGTGAGTGATCGCTATCTCAGATTTGGCTACCCAGCGACCGATGCGCAGATGTCGAAGTACGTCGACATGCTCGACTTCGAACAAGACGAAGTTTTCGGCATCTTCAACCGCCGCCTCGAGCTGATCGCCATGGCGCACCTCGCGCATGCGGCAGTGGCGCCAATCGAAGGCCGCCCGGCGATGTCGGAGTTCGGCGTTTCCGTGCTGCCACAAGTGCGCGCCCGAGGCTTCGGTCGCCGCCTGTTCGAACATGCGATGCTGCACGCGCGCAATCGCGGAGTCGAGATGCTGTTCATTCATGCCTTGAGCGAAAACGTGGCGATGTTGAAGATCGCCCGCCGCGCCGGCGCCACGGTTGAACGCGACGGCTCGGAGTCGGATGCGTGGCTCAAGCTGCCGCCCGACAGCTTTGCCTCGCATGTCGGCGAGATGGTCGAACAGCGGGCCGCGGAACTCGACTATCACCTGAAGCTGCGCGCGCATCAGGTCGGTGAAATCCTGGGCGTGCTGTCCGAAGTGAAGACTTCCATGGGCAAGGCAGCACATATCGCGGAAGAGTGACAACAACGACACACGGCGGTCACGCACCTGTGGTTCTGGCACCCATGTTGGGGATCGGAAACCCAGCTTTCAGGAGCGGACATCCGCTACAGTTTGTGTTCGGGCCCGTCTTTCAGACACTGCCCACGGCTTCACGAACCGCGCTGTTCAACATGCAAACCTCCTCGTGGCTCGCCGCGTTGACCGCTCTGATGGTGCTCGGACTCGCGCTCGCAGCGTGGTTGTTCAAGTCGCGCCAACCCAAGGCAAGGCCGGCTCTGCCAACCGAGTGGGCCCTGACTGCGCGCCCGGTTTTTTCGACCGAAGAGCGGCGCGCCTACCGGCTGCTGCGTGAAGCCCTGCCGCATCACATCGTTCTTTCGAAGCTGCCACTGGTGCGTTTTTGTCAGCCCAACGATCCGAACGAAGTTCGCTACTGGTTCGACCTCCTGGGCACCAGCCATGTCGCGTTTGCCATCTGCAGTGCCAATGGCCGCGTTCTGGCTGCCATTGATCTCGACACCGACCGTGTCACGTCGAGGCGCCTGATGCAGATCAAGCAGTCCGTGCTCGGCGCGTGCCGCGTACGCTACCTGCACTGCTCGGTCGACAACCTGCCAACGGTCGCTGAACTCCAGCTTCTGGTCCCCAGTGTCGGTGCGCCATCGCGGGCGCCGCAGCCGGTGTCGCCGGCGGCCGTCAACCTGCACCAAGCGCGCGATTCGCTGGCCAACACCGTGGCCACGCGGCGAGCGGAACGCAGTTCGCTCTGGCACGACTCGACACTGTTCCAGGACTCTTTCTTCGCCCCCGACAGCCAGCGCGACTCGATGGGCAGCAGCGAGTTCTCGCCGCTCTCCGGCCCCGAGCTTTCCAGCCCGGCGCCCGTCGAACGCCCGCGCTCGAACGGCCTGGGCGGCCCAGGCGCACCGGTTCGCTCTTCGATGGACGACGACGCCATTGGCGGCACGGTCGTCGATGTGCTTCGTTTCTCCGCGACCAGCCGCCATTGACCGTTGCGCGAAGGTCCGGCGCGTAGGATGCGCGCCATGACTTCTCACGAACCCGCACGCGCTTCGCTCGACGCGCCCTACGCGGATCTGCACCCCGACACCGTTCTCGATGCGCTCGACGCAGTCGGCCTGCGCGGCGACGGCAGGCTGATCCAGCTCAACTCCTACGAGAACCGCGTCTTCCAGGTTTTTCTGGAAGACGGCCGCGTCATCGTCGCCAAGTTCTACCGCCCGGGCCGCTGGAGCGATGAGCAGATCCTGGAAGAACATGCGTTCGCGGCCGAGTTGGCCGCAAACGAAATCCCGGTCGCCGCAGCGTGGGCGCTCGAGCTCGAAAGCGGGCCCAGTCGATTGACCGACATCACGCTCAAAGGCCCGACGCTGGCGCAGTTCGGCACCGAGCTCGGCAGCTATCGCTTCAGCGTCACGCAGCGCCTGGCCGGGCGCGCGCCCGAGCTCGAAGACGCCGGCACGCTGGAGTGGATCGGCCGTTTCATCGGCCGCATTCACGCGATCGGCGCGGTCAAGCCCTTCGAGTTTCGCCAGACGCTGAACCCACAAACCTTCGGTGCCGACAACCGCGACTGGCTGCTCGCGCACGACATCATCCCACCCGACGCACTGCCCGCCTGGCGGCAAACCGTCGATGCGGCGCTCACCGCTGTGCAGGCCGCGTTCGACAGCAACGGCCCGCCGCGCACGCTCAGGCTGCACGGCGATTGCCACCTCGGCAACGTGCTGTGGGCCGCCGACGGCCCACACTTCGTCGACCTCGACGACGCGGTCATGGGCCCGGCCACACAAGACCTTTGGATGCTGCTTTCCGGCGACCGCGCAGCGATGACGCGCCAGCTCACGGCCGTGCTCGAAGGCTACGAAAGTTTCATGGACTTCGACTGGCGCGAGCTGCGCCTTGTCGAGCCGCTGCGCACCTTGCGCACCGTTCACCACAGTGCATGGATCGCGCGTCGCTGGAACGACCCGGCGTTCCCCGTCGCGTTTCCGTGGTTCGCGAGCCCCTCCTACTGGGCCGAGCAGACCACACGATTGCGCGAACAGATCGAAGCGATGGCACAGCCGCCCTTGGGCGGCATGTCATGACGCCCAAGGGCCCGCTTCAACCCACCAGCAAGGCGTTGACGCGCTTCACGTAGGCGGCAGGATCTTCGAGCTGCCCACCTTCGGCCAGCAGCGCCTGGTCGAACAGGATGTGGGCCAGATCCTCGAAGTGCGCGTTGCCGTCGAGCCGCTTCACGAGCGCGTGATCGGCGTTGACCTCCAGCGTGGGCAGCGACTTGGGTGCGCTCTGCCCGGCCTGCTTCAGCAAACGCGCAAGATGCCCGCTCATGTCGCCTTCTTCGACCACCAGGCAGGCCGGTGAATCGACCAGCCGGGTCGTCACGCGAACGTCTTTCGCGCGGTCCTTCAGGGCTTCTTTCAACCGGTCGAGCACCGGCTTGAACGTGGTCGCGGTTTCTTCGGCCTGTTTTTTCTCGGCTTCGTCCTGCAGCGAACCGAGGTCGACGGCACCCTTGGCCACGCTTTGCAGCGCCTTGCCATCGAACTCGTGAAGGTGGCTCAGCAACCACTCGTCGACCCGGTCGATCAGCAGCAGCACCTCGATGCCCTTCTTGCGGAAGATCTCGATCTGCGGGCTGCTCTTCGCGGCCGCCATGCTGTCGGCGGTGATGTAGTAGATGGCCTCCTGGCCTTCTTTCATGCGCGCCACGTAGTCGGTGAGTGAGACACCTTCGTCGGCCTGCGTCGAAGCGAAGCGCAGCAGCTTGGTCAGTCGTTCGTGGTTGGCATGGTCTTCGCCGACACCTTCTTTCAGCACCACGCCGAAGTCGTTCCAGAACGCCGCGTAGCGCGCTTTCTCGGCGGCGTCTTCGTTGTCGGCCAGGCCTTCGAGCATCGACAGCACACGCTTGGTCGAGCCTTCGCGGATCGCCTTCACGTCGCGGCTTTCCTGCAGCAGTTCGCGCGACACGTTCAGCGGCAGGTCGGCGCTGTCGATCACGCCCTTCACGAAGCGCAGGTAGACCGGCATCAGCGCTTCGGCGTCGTCCATGATGAAGACACGCTTCACATAGAGCTTCACACCCCCACGCTTGTCGCGGTTCCACAGGTCGAACGGCGCCTTGGCCGGGATGTAGAGCAGCTGCGTGTACTCGCTGCGTCCCTCGACGCGGTTGTGCGTGTAGGCGAGAGGCGCTTCGGTGTCGTAGCTGATCTGCTTGTAGAACTCGGTGTATTCGTCGGCCGTGATGTCGCTCTTCGACCGGGTCCAAAGCGCCGCCGCCTTGTTCACCGGCACCCACTCTTCGCGCACGACCTGCTTCTGCGCTTCTGCGTCCCACTCTTCCTTCTGCATCAGGATCGGCAGTGAGATGTGGTCGGAGTACTTGCCAATCACCGACTTCAGCTTCCAGCCGTTGAGAAACTCTTCTTCGCCTTCGCGCAGGTGCAAGGTGACGCTCGTGCCGCGCTGCGCGCGCGTGATGGTCTCGACCTCGAAGTCGCCGCTGCCTTCGGAACTCCAGCGCACGCCTTGCTCGGCCGGCAGGCCGGCGCGCCGAGATTCGACGCTGATGCGGTCGGCCACGATGAAGCCGCTGTAGAAACCCACGCCGAACTGGCCGATGAGCTGCGCATCCTTCTTCTTGTCGCCGTCGAGCGCCGCCATGAATTCGCGGGTGCCACTCTTCGCGATGGTGCCCAGGTTGGCCACCGCTTCATCGGCCGACAGGCCGATGCCGTTGTCGGCGATCGTGATCGTCTTCGCCTCGGCGTCGAAGCTCACCCGCACTTCGAGGTTCGGTGCGTCCTCGAACAAGGCTGCGTTGTTCAGCGCCTCGAAGCGCAGCTTGTCGCACGCGTCCGACGCGTTCGAGACCAGCTCGCGCAGGAAGATTTCCTTGTTCGAGTACAGCGAGTGGGTCACGAGGTGCAGGATCTGCTTGACCTCGGCCTGGAATGAAAGAGTCTGTTTGTCCATGATCGTGTGGTGTCGTTCGGTCGGGCCGGAACGCTCTCCGGCGGGTCAAGAGTGGGGGCGGCGGCCGTCGATTCAAGTGATGCGGCTCCGAGCTCCCGGTACAGCCTTTGATTATCGAGGCGCTGCCGCACTTGCCGCAAAATGCCGGCATGCCACTGCGAACCATCGATGTCACGCGCTATGTCACGCCGCTGCGCGAAGGCGGCTCGCTGCCGGCCATCGTCGAAGCCGACGACGACGGCCTGTACGTGCTCAAGTTCCGCGGCGCCGGCCAGGGCCCGCGCGCATTGATCGCCGAGCTGGTGGCCGGCGAACTCGCCCGCGCACTCGGCCTGCCGGTGCCCGAGATCGTCTTCGCCCGTCTCGACTCCGAACTCGCACGCCCCGAGCCCGACCCCGAGATCCAGGACCTGATCCGCGTCAGCGCCGGCCTGATCGACGGCATGATCGAGAGCAGCACCGGCCTGAACCTCGCACTCGACTACCTGCCCGGCTCGACCACCTTCGACCCGGTGGCCTTTCAGCCCGATGCCGAACTGGCCTCGCGCATCGTCTGGTTCGACGCCTTCACGAGCAACCTCGACCGCACCGCGCGCAACACCAACATGCTGGTCTGGCACGGCAAGCTCTGGTTGATCGACCACGGCGCGGCACTCTACTTCCACCACGACTGGCGCGACTTCATGGCGCGCGCCACCAGCCCGTTCGCGCTGATCAAGGACCACGTGCTGCTGCGCTTCGCGAGCCGCCTGGCGCAAGCCGACGCGTCGATGTCGCAACAGCTCACACCCGACTTGATCGCATCCGTGGTGGCGCTGATCCCCGACACCTGGCTCGAAGACGAACCCTCGTTCGCCAGCAAGGCCGAGCACCGCGACGCCTATGTGCGTTACCTGACGCAGCGCCTTCAAGCCCCGCGCGCCTTTTTCGAGGAGGCCGTTCGTGCCCGCAGCCTGCACTTATGACTACGCGGTGGTGCGCGTGGTGCCGCGGGTCGAGCGCGGCGAGTTCGTCAATGCCGGCGTGATCGTCTCGTGCGCGGCGCAGGGCTTTCTGCAGGCGCACATCGAGCTCGACGAAGCCCGTTTGCTGGCGCTCGACGCCAGCGTCGACCTGCCCGGCATCCGCGCCGCGCTCGCCGCACTGCCGCTGGTCTGCGCCGGTGGCGAAGCCGCGGGCGCGCTGGGCCGCCTGTCGACGCGCGAGCGTTTCCACTGGCTCGTGGCGCCGCGCAGCACCAGCATCCAGACCTCGGCCGTGCACACCGGCCGCTGCACCGATCTGTGCGTCGAGACCGAACGGCTGCTCGACCGCATGGTGCGGCCGCGCCCGACCGGCAACGCCTGAGGCTGCGTGCCCCTCAGCGCGGCAGCGCGTTCACTTCCTTCTCCCAGCGCTCGATCAGGCGCCGCCGCTCGACCGCCTTGCCGTACTTCTGAAAGTCGTACTTGATCAGGCGCACCGCGTCGATCGTCGGGATGCGCGGGTCGGGCTTGAAGGTCTTGTTGGCCGGCACCTGCAGAGAATTCGCGCGCGCGCCGATGCTCTGGCCGGCCGGGCTCATCAGCCAGTCGTAGTACTTCTTCGCGGCCTCGCGGTTGCGCGAGCCCTTGACCAGCGCGATGCCGCCCACCTCGTAGCCCGTGCCTTCGCAGGGCGCGCCGCTCTTGACCATCTTGAAACCCTGCTGGCGCTCGTTCTCGAAACCGAAGATGAAACTGATGCCGATGCCGACCTCGCCCTTGGCCACGCTCTTGGCCTGCGCCTGGCCGCTGCGCGTGTACTGCGTGACGTTGCGGTGCAGCTTCTGCAGGTAGGCGAAGGCTGCGTCTTCACCCATCAATTGCACGAGCCCGGCGAGGATCGTGTAGCCGGTGCCGCTCGACCCTGGGTGCGAGGTTTCGATCTCGCCCTTGTAGCGCGCGTCGAGCAGATCGGCCCAGCACTTCGGCGCCGGCAGGCCCTTCTTCTTCAGCACATCTTCGTTCCAGCCGAAGCCGATCGCACTCGTATAAAAGCCGCCGACGTAGTTCTCGCTCATCGCGTACTGGCGCACCGACCAGCCGTGCAGGTCGTTCAGATAGTTTGGGCGGTAGGCATCGAGCAGGCCGACTTCTGCGGCCTGCAGGAACGGATCGCCGGTGCCGCCCCACCACAGGTCGGTCTTCGGGTTGGCCGCTTCGGCCCGCAACTGCGCCAGCGCTTCGCCGGTGGCCTTGTGCACCTGCAGCACCTTGATGCCGGTCTGGGCCTGGAACTCTTTCGCGGCCAGCTCGCACCAGCCCTGGTCGGTGGCGCAGATCGCAACCACCTGCTGGTTCTGCGCGAGCGCGGCGCCGGCCAGGCCAAAGCCACAAACCAACGTGGCAAGGGCACGCGCAAAGATGCTGTTCATGGAAAAGCCCCGCTCGATTCGATGCTGTGCATTATCGAATCGAGACGGGGCTCGGTGCCCGCCGGCTCAGCGCTGTTTCACTCGCTGGTGCCCAGCACGTCGCCGAAGCCTTGCCACTGCGTGCCGGTGAACTTGGCGAGCTGGCCTTGCTTGACGAGGAAGAAGTCGGTCGGCGTGGTGTTCAGCGCCATGCCCGTCAGCAGCAAGGGCAGCTTCAGGTTCTTGATGTTGGCGGCCTGCTTCATCACGTTCTCGCGCGTGAGGTCGTTGCCACACTGCTTGAGGATCTGCACCATGGTCTGCGCCGTCAGGTAGGCGTACAGGTTCGACGCGTCCTTCGGGTCGCCTTCGCGGTAGTAGCGGCCCATGAAGGCGCGCCACTCGAGCATGGCCGGGTCGTCTTTCCACTGCGGATCGTTCGGGTCCTTGTAGTACTGCAGCGTCAGCAGGCCGACCGATTTGTCCAAGCCGGCCGGCGTGAGCACCGAGCCCACCGACGCACTCACGTTGTTGATGATGTGCAGCGGCTTCCAGCCCGAGTCGAAGGCCTTGCGCACGGCCTGAGCGCCGAACTTCGGCGTGGTGATGTTGATGAAGGTGTCGGCGCCCGAGCCCTGCAGCGTGAGGATCTGCGAGTCGACCGTCGGGTCGCTCACCTCGTAGGTGGCCTCGGCCACGATCATCTTGGCGCCGGCCGCGCCCAGGCCTTCTTTCACGCCCTTGAGCACGTCTTTGCCGTAGTCGTCGTTCTGGTACAGGATCGCAACCTTCGCGTTCGGCTTGTTCTTCAACAAATACTTCGCGTAGATCTGGCCTTCGGCCTGGTAGCTCAGGTTGAAACCCAGCGTCCACGGAAAGTTCTTCGGGTCGGCCCACTTGGTAGCGCCGGTGGCCAGCAGCAGGTGCGGCACCTTCTTGGCGTTCACGTACTTGTGGATCGCCGAGTTGCCCGGCGTGCCCAGGGTCTGGAACAGCGCCAGCACTTCGTCCTGCTCGACCAGCTTGCGCACCTGCTCCACGGTCTTGGGCGGGCTGTAGCCGTCGTCGAGGCTGATCAGGTTGATCTTGCGGCCATTGATGCCACCGGCATCGTTGAGCATCTTGAAGTAGGCCTGGTGCAGCTTGCCGATCGTGCCGTAGGCCGAGGCCGGGCCGCTGTAAGGCATGGTCTGGCCGAGCTTGATCTCGGTGTCGGACGCACCGGGCCCGTACTTCTTCTGGGCCGAAGCGGGCGCGGTGATCACGGCGAGCGCGGCCGCGATGGCCAGCAACGAGACACGACGATTGAGACTGAATTTCATGATGGCTCCTTCAATGTCATCAACACACACTCGGAACGGCGCATTCGCCGCGAACCGGACGAAGACACAAACCTCTCAACGCTGCCGCCATTGCCGCAGACGACCACCCGCGATCCGTATGAACCCTGCCACGCCGCTGGGCATGACGTACATGAACACGATCAGGAAGACGCCGTAGATCGCCCACGGCGCGGCCTTCGAGATCTGGTCGGCCACGTTCGGGATGAACTGGATGAACAGCGCGCCCCAGATCGCGCCCGAGATCGAAGCGAGGCCGCCGATCACCACACCCACCACCAGCGTGATCGACAGGAAGATCGTGAAGGTGTCGGGCGCCACGAACTGGATCGCGATCGCGCCCAGC
>JANYFX010000041.1 GCA_025359585.1 Rhizobacter sp.
AGCCAGTGCAGCTAGCGGGTGTAGTCCTCCTCGCGAAAGAAGCATGGCTCGCGGTTGTGCCCGCGCTGCACGATGTAGCGCGGGACACCATTGAGTCGGATGCGGGGACGCCGGGGCACAACATGAAGCTACCCCAAAAAAATTGACGCTGACCCCCTTTAATTGCTAGGCTATGTTAATCACTGCATTGGCAACGATAAAGGCCGAGCGCAGTAGTGGACCACTCAAAATCGCTCGGGAGGCGTTATGTCAATGTTTTATTTGCGTGCATTCGCGCGTCGTGTTTTGGTCGCGATCTGTGCAGCTTTGCTTGCGGCGACTGCCGCTACCATCAGCGCACAGCAGGTGATCGATAACATCGACCTCGACGGACTGGGAAAAAGTGCGCTGGTCGTGCGGTCGTCAACGACCGCGCCGACGCTTAAGGCCGGCCGCTACGTCGGCAACACCTTTGTCTTTACCGACTTAACCGACCCGGGTTTCTATTACCGTTTTCTGGGCGCGAACAAAATCGACGCCGGCGCTAAGAGTGACCTGCTGATCCAAAACATTGCGCAAGGCGATTTTGGCGAAGTTCGCGCCTTGCTCGATCTTGATCCTGCGAAGGATCGTTATATTCGCAACGTCAAACGCACATGGGACGTGCAGGCCGTGGGTGATCTTGATGGTGATGGGTTTGGTGACCTTGTGTGGCGCTATGTGGTCAGCGAATCGCCAGACACCGGCGTGTCCTACATCTGGTTTACTGCGGGTGCGCCAAATACCAATGCTAGTGCGCAAAATCCGACCAACGTCGTGCAGGTGCGCAAGCGCGGCGGCGCGCCCCTCACTTGGACACTACTCGGTGCGCGCGATCTGAACGGCGACGGTGCAGCCGATATGGTCTACATCAGCCCGGACGGCGCTATCCGTGTTCTGATGGCCACCCCCAATCGCACTTGTGCCAATCTCTTCGGTGGCAGCACGCCATTTGGATTTACCGCGCAGAAACTGGCTAATTTCTCAGGTGACGGTCGAGGCGATATTCTCTATCGAAACGTTGTGACCGGTGCAACACAGCTCGCTAAATTGAACGCGACCGGCTTGACGCTGCCGACGTATACCGGCGCACCCGATGACCAAAACGCTTCGTGTACCAGTAGCGCACTGACCGTAGGCAGCACCGCGGTGACGCTACCGAATTCCGACCCGACTTGGCAGTTGTACGGCGTTGGCGACTACGACGGCAACGGCATAACCGACATTGTGTGGTTGCGCCCAAACGGCCAGCTCACGCTATGGCTGATGAATTCCAACGGGGCCGCGCCAACCGAGATTGCGAACGCGGGGACCGCGCCGTTCACCGCAGCGGCGACGCTCACGGGTACGTTTAAGGACTCAGCAGTGACGGGGGTTTCATACGCAACGACTTCCGGCGTCACCGGTGTGACGGACGCGAGTGGCAGTTTCCGCTACAACCCCGGAGACACCATCACGTTTACGCTCGGCACGCTGGTCCTCGGTAGCGCTACGGCTAGCGGCGTTGTGTCGCCGATTGACATCGCCGGTGGTAGCGCGACCAAACTCACCAATCTGCTGGTGTTGTTGCAATCGCTGGATTCAGATGGCAACCCGGCCAATGGCATCAACATCACCGCGCCCTGCGCCGCTGCCGTGACAGCGGCGATCAATCTGAATAGCACCCCATCCGTTTTTGCGTCCGCCGCGAACACCGCGCTGCAAGCGGCCATGACGGCAGGCGGCTTAACCGGAAGTATCAAGACCGTTGACCAAGCGAATCTGCATTTTTCGACGCAGTTCGCCGATGCCGTCGCCGGGCGCATCTATGCAAAGATCACGGCAACGTCCGGCGCCATGCTGCGGTTTGGTACGAATGGCGAATATCTGCACGGAGAAGCGAGTCCGGACGGATTCAGCGGGACCGTAAGAACTGAAACCGCCGGTGTTGAGTACGGAACCTCAGTGTCGGTACTGGCGGTGGACGTCAACGGCTATAACGTGCGTGGATCAGCTAATGTAGATACCAATCTCCAGTTGGGTCTATCAAATTTTGGCCCGAGTGAACGCATCCTGCCGCAGGGCGAGGCCCTCCGCTTCGGCGGTGGCTCCCTGACCCAACAGGTCGAAAATATCCCCGGGACCATTATCGGCGCATGGGCACTAGGTTCGCCGTCTGTTAAAAAGCAGACCACTATTTTTGCCGCCAACGGAAAGTTTCTGCTGGTTGACCCGAACGGTGATCCGGACTCGCCAAACCCCCGCCCTGGCGTCGAGTTCGGCTCGTACACTTACGACCCCGCCACCAAAATTCTCAAAGTCTCAGGCGCGCTCTATGACACCAACGGCAGCAACGGCCTATTGCAATCTGCCGCTGCAGAGGCTGCAGGAATGCAGGTCATACTGAATGCAGATGGCATCACGGGTACGTTTCGAGACACGACGTCGAACGTGGTGCTGCTGACGATTTATCGCGTTTCGCGATGAAAGGGTGAGGTGGTGAAGCACCGATGCGTTTGCGTTAGCGTTTGCGTTTGCGTTAGTGAACGCGTCGGGTAGATTACGCGCCGTTCAGAACCTCATGCGCCGTTGAGCACCGACCGTAATACCGGATTGTAGAGTGCAGCCGCGGGTTTCCGACAGCTGGCTTTGCTCGGGAACAATCAAAGGGGTCGTCGACGAATTTATTTGGTCGAGCGAGCCGATGAGATTGAGGGTTGAAGACTTCAGCGTCGCATTGATTTCCACTAAATTAAGAGGTCAGGGTCGAATGGCACTTACTTAAGCCTAAACGACTGATCTGAAACGATAAAAGCGAAGTCGACTCACATCGAATGGTAAGGTGGAGTTTCCATACACCGCCTATTTATCGAGGAATCGACCACGATGCATGTTAATCGAAGCGCGTCCGCGCGGCAATCTCGCCTTCAGCACGCCAGAGCAGGCAGTAGTGCCGCCGGCTTCTTCAATCTCCTGACCTCACCCGCACTGGTTGATCAGGCGGAGACACTCCTCAATGCCACCCTGTGCCGCCACCAAGGCAAAGGTCACGACGAGCAATCGATGCTGCGCGCCATGCTCGATACGCTACAGGCAGGTGAACTGTTGGTGGGCGATGTGTTTTGCGCGACTTACTTTCTGCTCTGCGCGCTCATCTGGTCAATTTCGACAAGCCTGTCATCAAGCATGATTGGATGAGCCAGGCCGACTACGATGCGGCACCAGTGACGATGACGCGGGGGGGCAATACGCGAGCTACGTGCAGGTGGTAAAACCTTAGTGACGACAATGCTGTGTGCCAGACAGGTAAGCAAGACTGATTTGTAGTTGCTGTATCGGGATCGCTGGCATATCGAGCTTGATCTGCCAACGATCAAGACCACACTCGGCATGGCGATGATGAGCGGTCTCTCACCGTCGATGGTGATCAAGGAGATTTGGGCCCAGCTGTTGAGCTACAACCTGATCCGGATGATGATGACCCGTGCTGCAACATTCGGCGATTGCTTGCCTCGACAAATTAGCGTTAAGCACACAGTGCAAATCTGTGTGGCCTTGATCTACGCCCACGGCGACAAGCACACGCTCGACGAAGCGGCGATACTGACGCTGATCACGCAGCAACGTGTCGGCAATCGTGCCGGACGGGTAGAGCCTCACGCGGTCAAACGACGACCGAAACCTTATCCCCGTCTAATGGTGCCACGAGAGATAGCCAGAGCCAATATACTCAACAATGGACACCCTAAAAAGCTTACGTAAGTGCCATTCGACGCTGACTCCATTTATGGTGTGTGCCACCACCGAGAGCAGGTCCAGGCGATCTTCATCATCGTCGGAGATCGGCTCCCGCCGATCTCCGCGAGAAGTCATGTGATACACCGCGCCGGGGGATCCTGTTCTGAGACGGCGTGCCATGTTTGGGAGGCTAATGAGTGTTGGGGGAGGAGGCAAAAGGCGAGACCCGCCCCGTTTTGCGCTGTGCGGAATTTGCGCTTTCGGCGACGATGCGGGGTTTTGAACCCCGATCGCGCTCTCCCCAGACGTGCAATACGCTTGGCCTGATGGATAGTCGCGGGGGCGTGCGAAGTCAATCTTGACTTCGATGTTAAGGTTGCGCAATGCCGAACTCGTTGTCGGTGATTATGCTCAAAGTGCACGCCTGGCGTGGGGTTTGGGGCAGTTTGATTCAGTTTTTTAATGCCGACGCCTAAACGAGCTTAAATTTTTTCATTTCTATTTTTGATTTATTTTTTGGTTTAGATTTTTTTATTTAGAGAAACCAGTGGTTCATTTTTGCCATTATTACCCCTGGTTGCGCGACACCATAACGAAGCCTACACTAGCCTTCGCGCTGCTTTGTAAGGCCTTACAAGGCCTCTCAAAACAAAATATGAACGGAGATCACGTTATGAGCACACTTATTGAAACGGCAAAAAATCTATATGCAGCATTCGGATGTGGCGATGTACCGACCGTGCTAGGCGGGCTTGCACCTAGTGTGCGCTGGACTGAGGCAGAGGGCGGCCCATACGGCGGAACCTACGTCGGCCCGCAAGCGGTTCTTGAAGGTGTGTTTATGAAGTTAGGTGCCGAATGGGATGGCTTTTCCGCTATGCCAAAGGAGTTTTTTAGTGATGGCAATACCGTCGTTTCACTCGGCGTATACAGCGCTACCTTCAAAGCCACCGGCAAAAGTTTCAACGCCCCGTTTGTGCATGTTTGGCGGTTTGAAAATGGCAAAGTTGTTGCGTTTGAGCAGCATACCGATACAGTGTTGCATCGGCGGCCAATGCAGTAAGGTTTGGCGATAACCCCATTTGCTCAGCCCGCGCTGATGATCGTGTGGATGATGAAGCTGTTGTTTGCGACAGCAACTGATGCGCCAAGCAGGCCGACTGCGATGGGAAAGGGGCTGATTTCACCCTTTTATAACTGAAAATATAGATGGCTTATAGCCGTAAACCCAGCATTGAAGCCACTCTTGAGAGGTTTTATAAATAATTTTCGCCTTGCTTTCCGACGCATATTGTCGCGCGCGTGGCATCCATTACGTTATACGGTTACAACTTATCCCAACCGTTGTCCATAGGTGTTCCTCATGTTCCTGCCGCCGCCAGTGACCAACGACGCTGTCGAGCGCCTCTACAAGTCATCGCAAGCCGCACAAGGTTTTGTTATGAATCTCACTTCAGCGTGGGCATGGCGACCTGATGTCTTTGAGTCTTTCGCCGCCCTCCGTAGCCAACTCACCGCAAGCTCTGGACTATCAAAGCGCGATCAGGCGGTTTTAGTGTGTGCGACCGCTTCGCAGCTGCAGGATTCATACTGCTCCTTAGCATGGGGCAAGACACTTGCCGACGAGGCCGGTGCCGCATTAGCGGCAGCAGTACTCAAGAATGGTGACAATACAGCACTGACTGCCCGGGATCGTGCGCTCGCGGCTTGGGCTCGAAAGGTCGTCGCCAATCCGAACGGGACTACGGCTTCGGATGTTGCCACGCTACGCAGCGCTGGACTCGATGATGGCACGATTTTCGAGGCAACTGCTTTCGTCGCGTTCAGGCTTGCATTCTCAACGGTTAACGACGCCTTGGGGGTGAATCCAGACCAGCAGTTAGTGGCCACAGCCCCGTCTGAGATCCGTTCAGCAGTCACATACGGGCGGCAGCCACAAGCGGCTCCTGTAGAAAGCGCCCCGACGTAACGGCCAAGCCTTCCGCCAAGAAAACGTCTACGGCAGGCCGCTCAACTCAAGCGTTTGCAAACCATTTTTAAAGCGCAACAAACAAAAAACCCGCCATTCAGCGGGTTTTTCTTAAACTGCAAACTTGCTCAAAACTTATTCCACACGTGCCTTTTCAAGCAGCTTGGTGACAGCCCAAGCTTTGGTCTTGGAAACCGGACGGGTTTCTTCGATCATGACGGTGTCGCCGGTTTTGAATTCGTTGTTTTCACTGTG
>JANYFX010000043.1 GCA_025359585.1 Rhizobacter sp.
TGCCGCCGAAGCTGTTCATCGACGGGTCGACACCGACGCCCACGTACGACAGCACCGCCTCGTACAGGATCAGCGCCGAGAAGTCCAGCACGGTCGTGATGATGATCAGGTGCACCACGTTCGGGAAGATGTGCCGGACCATGATGCGCCCGGCCCGCACGCCGAAGGCGTTGGCGGCCTGCACGTAGTCGAGCGCGCAGAGCTTCATGGTCTCGGCGCGCAGCAGCCGGCACAGCGTGGCCCAGCCGGTCAGCCCGAGGATCACGCAGAGCAGGAACAGGCGCACGTCGGCACGCTCGGCGCCGGTCTCGAACAGGTCGGGGTGGGTGTCGATGAAGACCTGCATCATCAGCACGCAGGCCGCGATCAGCAGCACGTTCGGGATCGACGACAGCAGCGTGTACAGGTACTGCACCACCTCGTCGACCCAGCCGCGCAGGTAGCCGGCCAGAATGCCCAGGCCGACGGCGAGCGGCAGCGTGGCGATGGTCGAGAGCGTGCCGATCACGAACGCGGTTCGGATGCTTTTCAGCGACTGGTAGAACACGTCGTTGCCGGTGCGGTCGCTGCCGAACACGTGGTAGTTCTGCGCCAGCGCCAGCAACGGCCCGAACACGACGCACAAGGCCAGCACCGTGAGCAGCGCGGCGCGCAGCGGCAGGTCGGTCTCGTTGCGTGCCAAGGCACGGCAAGACGACGCGAAGGACTCGGCCCGAACCCGGGCCAGTGCGAAAGCCACACCCGCAGCGATCGCCAGCGCCATCAAAGCACCGGTGGCCAGACCCAGCGCCGCGCGCTGCAGCACGTCACCCGCCCACTGGGCATCGTCGCTCAGGCTCTTGCCCCCGAACAGCAGACGTGGGTAGATGCGCTCGGTTTTGCCGGCCACTTCGACCGAATCCTTGGTGAACGAACGAATCGCCATCGGTGCAGAGTACGAGGTCTCGCGCCCGGCGAGCTGGCGCGCCAGGGCCACGTCGAGCAGCGACTCGGTGCGTGTGCTGTAGGCCTGGCGCTGCTCCGCGCCGGCCCCGGGTGCGTCGCTCAACGCACGCCGGAAGTGCAGGCTGTCCACCACCGCCACTGCGAAGAACAGCACCAGCACCACCGACGAGCAGAGCGCGGCCGGGTCGCGCACGACCTGCGTCCAGGTGGCCCGCAGGTTGGCGCTGGCGCGCACCCGAAAAGCGTAGGCGAGCAACAGCAGGAGCGTTGCAATCACGACCACGTCGGACCAGAGAACGACGAACTTCGGCATCACGCAAACGCCCCGGGGAAATGACTCGTGTGGAACTTCATGCGAGACGCACTCTCGGGTCGACCCAGGTGTAGGCCACGTCGATCAGGATGTAGCTCGCGATGTAGATCAACGAGCCGACGAAGACCATCGAGCGCACGATCGCGAAGTCTTGCCCGGTGATCGCCTCGATCACGTAGGCACCCAAGCCCGGGATGCCGAAGAAGCTCTCGAACACGAGGCTGCCGAGAAACACGAACGGCAGGTAACTTCCGGCGCTGGTCAGGATCGGGATCAGCGCGTTCCGCAACACGTGGTTGAACAACACCTTGGGTTCGGAGAGGCCCTTGGCGCGCGCGGTGCGCACGTAGTCGCGGCCCAGTTCTTCGAGGAACATCGCGCGGTACAAACGCCCTTCGCTGCCCAGCCGCGAGAGCAGCGAAAGAATCACCGGCAGGACCAGGAAACGCACCGCGTCGAGCCCCGACTCGAAGCCCGAAATCGGTACGAGGTGGAACACGCGCGAGAACAGGAACTGGCCGACGATGATGTAGAACAGCGCGCTGATCGACAGCATCAGCACGCAGGCGACCACGCCCCAGAAGTCGATGCGCGAGTTCTTGAAGAACACGAGCAGCAACGCAAAGGCCACGCTGACGACGATCTGCAGCAGGAACAGCGGCACCGCGAGCTGCAGGCTCACGCCCATGCGGGTCTTGATCTCGTGGCCGATGTCGGTGGCGCTGGTGGCGTCGGAACGGCCGAAGTCGAGCGCGAGCAGCGAGACCGAACGGTCCCAGAACACGGTCTCGGTTGCCTTGTGCGTGCCCTCCGCCGCGCGGTTCCAGTACAGCGGTTTGTCGTAGCCGCGCTCGACCTTCCATTTCAAGATCTGCTCTTGCGTCACGCGCTTGCCACCGATGTTCAGGCGCGCCATGTCGTCGGGCGTGTTGACGGTGAAGAACAGCATGAAGGTGAACAGGTTCACCCCGAGCAGAACCAGCACGCCGTAGAAGCTGCGGCGGATGAGGTAATTCCACATGGGTCAGGGTTTCACGACGATGAGTTCGGGCGCCACGACACCGGCGCGACCGGTGGCGCGTTC
>JANYFX010000051.1 GCA_025359585.1 Rhizobacter sp.
TCCACCATCGTTCGATGGACGGGTCTTCGTCGGTGCCGCTCAAGATCAGCTGGCAATCCGGATCAAGCTGGAAGCTTTCAAACAGCTCGACCCGCGTCTGAAAGCGCAGTGCGCCATCCGTCCGCGTAACCATTTCAGCAAGCGGCAGCGCAACGGCGGCAACGCGCAACGGCACCTTGCGCGAGAAGCCGTGATAGATCAGGGGCACGGCGGCCGGCAACGCTGGCACCACCAGCTCGGGCGTGCGCGGCACGTTGAGCAGTTCAAAGCCGCGCACCTCCTGGCTGCGGGCCACGAAGTGCCGCATGCTCTTGGGGCAGACGTTGTCGCACTCGGCCGGATAAACACAGCGGCAGAAAGTCAAGCAGTTGTAGATCGGCGTTTCGACCTGCAGCCCGCCGCAGAGGTCGCGCTGCTGACAGCCTTGGCAACCGAACGGCGGCTGCACCGGCCCCGGCACATGCCAGAGCCGGCGCGTATCGCGCAGTTGATAGGTCTCAGCCGGATGACGGTTAGTCGATTTCGACATCAGCGGTTCCACTCAAAGGGTTGAACTGTTTGATCTGGCCGAGGGCATAGCCACCGGCATCGCGGACGGCCTCGACCAGGTCAGGCGGCGGGTTCCTCATGCACCCGATCTGGTTGGTCTCTTGGACGAGGATCAGTTGATCGCCATCGAAACAGACTGCCAGCTCGGCGCCCACCTTGACCTGGCAGTCGGGCAGCAGCTCCGCGATCACGGTCCGGGTGCGGGATTCCGGATAGCGCGTGAACAGCGAGGGCTCGGCCAGGCTGGTGCGGCCCCGGTCCCACGCTTTGGTGAAGCCCTTGGCAGCGCGCCGGATGAAATCAAGTCCCATGTACCAGGCCCTCCAGAACAGGTCGATAGCGCTTGCCGCGGCCACTGCTGATCTCAATCAGCAGGCCCTTGGCCACGAGTGCGGCGAGGCGGTTGTTCCAAGCCGTTGTCGAGATCGGTTCAGCATCCTTGAACTGCAGCGCGAGCTGGGGGGCGTCGGCTTCGCGAAGCGCCAGCACCGCGTCGAGCGCCGTGAGCTGCTTGCCGTCGACGGCACCGATGACAACCGGGTCGCTCGGCACATCGTCGTGCAGTTGGCACATGACCATGGCGTCGTTGCGCATGCGCAAGAAGTCGCCCAGCTCCTCGGCGATCACCGGCGCGACGTTGGCAACCACCGGGTAAAGGTTCGGCCAGTGCGCCCGCGCATGGTTGCGGTAGGCCACCACGCTTTCACGCATGAAGCTGATGGTTGCGAAGGCCACGCCCGCGAAATCGAGGAAGCAGACTTCGGCAGCGCTCGGCGCGCGGGTCTGCTGGATGAGCGCGGCGAATGCGCTCTGACCTGGCGCGGCGCCGGCCAGGATGCCATCCATGGCGAAGGGCTGAAGTGGAAGTCTCATCTCATTATCCTCACGTTGCTGTCGTGAGCATTATGAGGCATTGGCCGGCATGGTCAAGTGCAATGTTGTGTCCGCCGTTGAACGACGTACGGGCACCGAGCCCCGATTGGCCTTATGACGCCGGTGGCGGCTGCAGATTCAGCTCCGCGTAGAGCCGGTGAAGCTTGGCCCAGGCGCTGTCAAGAATCTGTCTAGCGCTCGCGTTCTTGTAGCTCTGCGGCGAGTTCATCGGGCCCGTCTTGATCACAAGGCAGTTCTCGCCCATCACGATCGGCTCTGAACTTCTTTGGCAGGTTCGCTTGCGCTGTGCGGTTTCCACTGAAACCTGCCCTAGGATGTCTCTGATCTTGGGCATCTATTGACCCCGGCCTTTGTTGATGGCGGCGACCACTTCATCACCAAGCGCATCGAGCGCGGCCAGAGCCTTCTCGGCCTGTTCGAGCGAGATAGATGCCCGTTGCTTCTTGTTGATGCCCAGATGGTCGTTGACGTACTTGTGCACCAGTTCGATCGCGGCGGCCCTATTGTCCCGGCCGGCGACCTCTTTCACCGCCCGCCCAACCTCGCGCCCGATCATCGTCAGCTTGAGGTCCTGAAGCACGCGAGCCGCAACAGAGTTGCTGCGCTCGGCCAGGCGCTTGCGTGCCTGCTTGCGCCGGTCTTGGGGTTGTACCGGCATCGCCAGCGGCGCACCGTCCGCAGCATCCATCTGCTTTTGCTTCAAGGTGGCGCGAAGAGCTTCTTTATCCACTAGGTCCCGCACGCGCAGGCCGCCGCCGATGTCCCGGTCGAGCAACTCCTTCAGAACCCGGTCATCGTCCGGATCAAGAAACGACTGGCTGATGAACTCACCGATGATTTCGTTGTTGACGAGCATCCCCTGATCGAATCGGCGCGGCCGGCCAGCGCCGGTGCCATCGCCTGTTTCTTCAAGCTCACCTTCGACCCATTCGCGGATCAAGCGCTGGTCGTCGAAGTCCAGCTCCTTGAAGTCATCCCAATGCGCGTCGTTGTTGAGACCGACGTGCGAAACAAGGTAGGCATGGTTGTCGTCATGCCCCGGCTTGTCCTCGTGAATGACGCGCATCACGCGGCCCACAAACTGGATGTAGGGCGACAGGCTGCGATATGGCCTGAAGATCGCAGCGACGCTGAGCGGCGGGTGATCGAAGCCCTCACCGAGCATCTGCACCTGAACTACGCAGTCGAGCTTGCCGCGCTTGAGATCAGCAATGATGCTTTCCTTCTTGTCGTCGTCGAGCTCGCTGTAAATCTCGCGCGCGGTCACGCCGCGCTCGGCATAGAGCGAACGTATCTGGCGGGCGTGATCAACTGAGCAGGCCACTGCGATCAGTTGATGGTTGAAGCCAGTTTTCGCTCTCACGTCGAGCAGATACTTGATGCTCGCCTCGACGATGTGCGTGTTGCACTCGATCGACAGCGCGACGCCCTTCCGGAACCAAGCTTCTTCGCGCAGGGCCATGACCTCGTCGAGCGTGTGCACCCGCGTGTCGTCGCGGTAGGTGAAGGAGAGTTCCGCCGGCGCGACGTTGCGAGAATGAATCTGCTTGATGTAACCCTTCACCATCGCACGGGTAAAAGGGTAGCGGTAGATCACCTTGCCGACGGGACGCACGCCGTCGCCACGGAACGGTGTCGCGGTAAGGCTGATGACCTTTGCCTTCGGGAAACGGCTAAAGACCTTGGTCCAGCTGGCGGCGACGTTGTGATGCCCCTCGTCGACCATGATCATGTCGAAGTAGTCAGGCGGAAACTGTGGCAGCCAGCGATCGGCCGAACTCGCGAGCTGGTGGATGTTGGTGACGACGAAATCGGCCTCGTTGCAGTCGTGTAGGTTGGCATCGAGTCCATCGAGAACCGTGCGATACGGCCCTGATGAGAAGTCGCGCAACGCACCGGTTCTACGCCAGAAGTTCTTGGGGTTGGCCACATCCAGGGCTTCGGCAACGCCTTTCCGGATCATCAAATTGGGGGTGATGACCAGCACTCGACCGTTGGCAATACCAAAGGGCAAAGTGGCGATGACGCCAGTCTTGCCGCATCCGACGGGGATCTGCACGATCGCGTGATCGGTCTCGACCGCGAAGTGCTTTCGGACCGCCTGATGGGCTTCACGTTGCGGCTCGCGCAACTGGTCATTGCCCTCAATGTCAGAGGACAGGGTCGTGAAAATCTGATCCGGCTTGTTGACCGCCTGCTGTGCCTGGCGGTACTGAAGTTTGAAAGGTTCAAGATCAGCGCGCCGGTAGTAGCGGTATCCGTTCGCTAGGTGCCGGATCGGCCGCAGCTTGCCGGCCTCATCCCAGCGACGCAGCGTCTGCGGCGCAACGCCGATGTACTCGGCGGCGTCTTTGACGGAAAGGTAGTCGACTTCGACCGCCGGCTGCTCTGGTGATATTTCGTCATTCATCATAGTTCAACCTTATACATCTATGTGCATGCATCTGCAAGGCTAAACACAACGCTTGATTCGCAGTCCCTATTAAGTATGATAAAGGACGTTATCATTCATGAATGAAGCCCGGTGTGCTCCTGGTCCGCAACGCTGCCCAAGCCGACGAACTGGCCGGGCAGGTGAGGGCGTCAGCCACCAAGCTGCAAAGCTGGATCGCCTCGTTTGGCGGTGACGGCATCGGCCTGCTGCGGGCGCT
>JANYFX010000148.1 GCA_025359585.1 Rhizobacter sp.
GTCGGTGCCGCGGTACACGCCGTTGTTGTTGAAGACGACCACGCAGATCGGCAGGTTGTAGCGGCAGATGGTTTCGACCTCCATGCCGCTGAAGCCGAAGGCGCTGTCGCCTTCGATCGCGATCACCGGCTTGCCGGTGACGACCGCGGCGGCCACGGCGAAGCCCATGCCGATACCCATGATGCCCCAGGTGCCCACGTCGAGACGCTTGCGCGGCTCGTACATGTCGACGATGCTGCGCGCGAAGTCGAGCGTGTTCGCACCTTCGTTGACGACGATCGCATCGGGCCGCGCCTTCACCTGGTCGCGCAAGACGCTGAGCGCGCTCTGGAAGCTCATCGGCGACGGGCGCTCGGCCAGTGTGACGGCCATCTTCGACAGATTCTTGTCCTTGCGCTCGGCGATCGCCCCTAGCCATTCGGCAGGCGGCTTGGCCCACTTGGCGTCGATGCCGCCGAGCAGCGCGGCGACGCATGAACCGATGTCACCGATCACCGGCGCGGCGATCGCCACGTTGCTGTCGATCTCGGTCGGTGCGATGTCGATCTGGATGAATTTCTTCGGCGTTGCGCCCCAGGTCTTGCCCTTGCCGTGCGACAGCAGCCAGTTCAGGCGCGCGCCGATCAGCAGCACCACATCGGCTTCGGCGAGCACGTAGGAACGTGCGGCCGAGGCCGACTGCCCGTGCGTGTCGGGCAGCAGGCCCTTGGCCATCGACATCGGCAGGTAGGGGATACCGGTCTTCTCGACCAGCGCGCGAATGTCGGCGTCGGCCTGCGCGTAGGCCGCGCCCTTGCCGAGCATGATCAGCGGGCGCTTCGCACCCTTGAGCAGGTCGAGCGCGCGCTTGACGGCGTCGGGCGCCGGGATCTGGCGTGGCGCCGGGTCGACGACCTTCACGAGAGAGGCGCGGCCGGCCACGGCGTCCATCGTCTGCGCGAACAGTTTGGCGGGCAGGTCGAGGTACACGCCACCCGGGCGACCCGACACGGCGGCGCGGATCGCCCGCGCAATGCCGATGCCGATGTCTTGTGCGTGCAGCACGCGATACGCCGCCTTGCACAGCGGCTTGGCGATCGCGAGCTGATCCATCTCTTCGTAGTCGCCTTGCTGCAGGTCGACGATCTCGCGTTCGGAGGAGCCGCTGATCAGGATCATCGGGAAGCAGTTGACGGTCGCGTTCGACAGCGCGGTCAGGCCGTTCAAGAAGCCGGGCGCCGAGACCGTGAGGCAGATGCCGGGCTTTTGCGTCAGGAAGCCGGCGGCAGCGGCGGCGTTGCCGGCGTGCTGCTCGTGGCGGAAGGAAATGACGCGCATGCCTTCGGCTTGCGCCATGCGGCACAGGTCGGTCACCGGAATGCCGGGCAGGCCGAAGATCGTGTCGATGTCGTTGAGCTTGAGTGCATCGATGACCAGGTGGAAGCCGTCGGTCATTGCGGTGGATTGAGTGTCGTTTGCCATGTTGGAATGTCTCTCGGTTTTACTTCTACAAAGGGCGCGCGTCGTTCGTGACCCCGCACCGGGCTTTGCATCGTCGCGCTATCATAGGAATCGATCCCTGTTCCACCCATTGACCGCGGTCAACTTTCGAAAATTGGACCCCGCGCGTCGGCCATGACACTGCTCGCCCAGCACCCCGAAAAAAACGTCATCCGCCTGCTGCTCATGCAGAACGTCGTGCTCCAGGGCTTGAGCGAAGACGACCGCGCCGAGCTGGAGCCGCATCTCGTCGTCATCGACGGCAACAAGGGCGATTTCCTGTTGCACCAGGGGGTGCGCGAGATGGAGCAGTACTTCATCCTCGACGGCATTCTCAAACGCGTGGTCAGCAACCCCGAAGGCAAGGAGATGATCTTGCGCTTCGCCGACGAGCACGACATGGAAACCAGCTACGCCGCCATGCGCCTGGGCACGCCCACGCCCTATGGCATCGTCTGCGTCACCAAGGCGCGCGTGGCGAGCCTGCCGCTGCTGGTCTGGATCGACTTCCTGGAGCGCCACCGCTCGACCAAGGAGCTGTTCGAGTATTCGGTGATGCAGCTGATGAGCGAGATCATGGCGCACACCATCACGCTGCACCTGCTCGACGCGCCGGGGCGTGTGCATCGTTTCCTGCGCAAGCACCCCGAGCTCGTCGAACGCATTCCGAGCAAGGAACTCGCGTCCTACCTGAACCTGTCGGCCGAAACCCTGAGCCGGCTGAGGAAGAGCGGCAAGATCTGACACGGCGCGGCACCCGGGTACGACGAGCTCAGTCGACCGGCCGCTCGGCCGCGAATTCGTCGGGCTTGGCCGGTTTGACGAGCGCGATCACTTTCGAGATCAGCGGCCAGAACAGCAGCGCCAGCGCCAGCGTGGTGATGCTGCCGACCAGCGGGTTGGCCCACATGATGCCGACGTCGCCTTGCGAGACCAGCATGGCCTGGCGGAACGAGTCTTCGGCCTTGTCACCGAGCACCAGGGCCAGCACCAGCGGCGCGAGCGGAATGTCGAGCTTCTTGAAGATGTAGCCGA
>JANYFX010000171.1 GCA_025359585.1 Rhizobacter sp.
TGCGGCAGCCCGCTGCGCAAGGTCTCGAAGCTGCGGCCGCCGTCGCGCGTGCGGTTGACGACCATCGCGCCGTCGACCGGAACGCGGGTCTGGTCGGCGATGGCCGGAACGAACCACGCTGTGTCGGCATGCCCCGGGTGCACTGCCACGGCGAAGCCGAAGTTCGAGACCGGCACATCGGTGACTTCGTGCCACGAGGCCGCGTTGTCGGTGGAGCGCCACATGCCGGCGTGGTGCTGGCACCAGAGCACGTCGGGCTGGGACGCGCAGCGCACAACGCAATGCGGGTCCTGCACGTTGGGGTCGAGCTGGCGCTCGGGGGGCATGTAGGTCGCACGCATGCCGCCGGCCCGCGTGGCCCACGAAGCACCGTTGTCGGTGCTGGCCAGCACACCGCCGACGCTGAGGCCGACCAGCATCTCGTCAGTGCGCGTGGGGTGTGGGCAGATCGAGTGGATGCCCGGCACGTCGTAGCCGCCACCACACCACTCGGCGCGGGCCGGGTGGTTCCAGAGCGGCTCGACCAATTGCCACGACTGGCCGGCGTCTTCCGAGCGGAACAGCCCGCCCGGCAAGGTGCCGGCCCAGACCTTGCCGTGCGCCGCTTCGAGCGACCAGATCTGCAGCAGCTTCCAGGCGACGCCGGCGAGCGGCTCGCCTTCGGGTTGTGGTGGGTAGGCCGGCGTGGTCAGCTCGGCCCAGGTGACGCCGCCGTCGTCGGAGCCGTGCAGCTTGACGCCGAAGTGGCCGAGGTTGAGCGCCGCGAACATTCGTCCACCCTCGGTCGGAGGCAGCACCATCGACACCGGTTCGCCGAGAAAGCTGATGCGTTCGACGATCCAGGCGCCGGCGCGCTGGCGCAGTTCGAACAGGCCCTTGCGGGTGGCGACCCATGCACGTGGTTCCATCACCGAAGCTCCTCTTTTGTTGGCTTGCCTGTGTCAGACGAATGGCGGGGCCGGAAATCGACAAGGTCACAAGGTATTTTTGCTGCCGGGGACCTAACCGCCCGACAGAGCCTGCATCACGTACACCTCGCTGTCGGCCTTCAGCGGGTCGGCCAGCACCACCCGCTCGTGGCAACGCGTACCGTCGATGAACGCGACGACGTTGGCGCGCAAATGGCCCTGGTCGTCAAGCACGTAACCGCGCAGGCGCGGGTTCACGGCGAACGCCGCTTCGAGCGCGGCGCGCAGCGTGGCGGCGGGTGCCGTCACCTCGGGCGTCTCGGTGAAGCGCTTGAGTTGCTGCGTGAAGACGATGCGGGCCATGCCTCGATGATGCCGCGCACGGCGAGATTTGAAAACGGGAACCTCCCGATCGCCGTTGCCGGGTGTGTGCCGCCGCGCTGCAGTTCAAACCCTGAGGTGCCACGCCGCCCGGGCACGGCACAATCGAAAGCACTGCGGCGCCGCCTGGCCGGGCCGCACGCACCACCCACTTTCCATGGAGTCAAGATGAACGGTTTGATGATGCAGCAGCCGCTGCTGATCTCGTCGCTGCTGGTCCACGCCGAGCGCCACCACGGTGACCAGGAAATCGTTTCGCGCCGCGTCGAAGGCGACATCCACCGTTGCACCTACCGCGATCTGGCGTCGCGCTCGCGCCGCATGGCCAAGGCGATCGCGGCGCTCGGCGTCAAACCCGGCGAGCGCGTCGCCACGCTGGCCTGGAACGGCTACCGCCACATGGAGCTGTACTACGCGGTCTCGGGCTCGGGCGGCGTGCTGCACACGCTCAACCCGCGCCTGCACCCCGACCAGGTGGTCTACATCGCCGACCACGCCGAAGACCAGGTCCTGTTTTTCGACATGACCTTTCTGCCGCTGGTCGAAGCCGTGGCGGGCCGCGTCAAGACGATCAAGAAGTTCGTTGCGATGACAGACCGCGCGCACATGCCCAAGGAAAGCAAGATCGTCGGGCTGTTGTGCTTCGAAGACCTGGTCGACGCGAACGACGACCACTTCGAGTGGCCAACGTTCGATGAGAACCAGGCCTCGTCGCTCTGCTACACCTCTGGCACCACCGGCAACCCGAAGGGCGTGCTGTACAGCCACCGCTCGACGCTGCTGCACACCTTCGCGATCGCCCTGCCCGACGCGCTGAACGTGTCGGCACGCGACACGATCCTGCCGGTCGTGCCGATGTTCCACGTCAACGCCTGGGGCCTGCCCTACGCGGCCTGCATGATGGGTGCGAAGCTGGTGTTCCCGGGCCCGGGGCTGGACGGAAAATCGCTCTACGAACTGTTCGAAACCGAGCGGGTCACGGTCTCGGCCGGGGTGCCCACGGTGTGGCAAGGCTTGCTCGGTTATGTCGAAGCCGGTGGTCTGAAGTTTTCGACCATGCGCCGCACCGTGATCGGCGGCTCGGCCTGCCCGCCGGCGATGATGACGGCGTTCCAGCAGCGTTACGACGTTCAGGTGATTCACGCCTGGGGCATGACCGAGATGAGCCCGGTCGGCACGGCCGCCATCCTGAAGGGCAAACACCTCGACCTGTCGCCCGAAGAGCGCATGGCCGTGCAGGCCACGCAGGGCCGCGCGGTCTACGGCGTCGACATGAAGATCGTCGGCGAAGACGGCGCGGCGCTGCCCTGGGACGGCAAGGTCTCGGGCGAGTTGCTGGTGCGCGGCCCGTGGATCATCCAGACCTACTTCAAGGGCGAAGGCGGCGACCCGCTGGTGAAAGATGACCAAGGGCGGGGCTGGTTCCCGACCGGCGACGTGGCCACGATCGACCCCGACGGCTACATGCACATCACCGACCGCAGCAAGGACGTGATCAAGTCCGGCGGCGAATGGATCGGCTCGATCGACCTGGAAAACATCGCAATGGCGCACCCAGCTGTAGCGATGGCGGCCTGCATCGCGGCGCTGCACGCGAAGTGGGACGAGCGCCCGCTGCTGATCGTCGTGAAGAAACACGGCGCCGAGCTCACACGCGACGAGCTCATCAAGTTCTTCGAAGGCCGCATCGCGAAGTGGTGGACGCCCGACGACGTAGTCTTCGTCGACGCGATCCCGCTCGGTGCCACCGGCAAGATGCTGAAGAACCGGCTGCGCGATCAGTACGGCAAGCATTTGCTGGCGCAAGGCTGAACCCGTCGAAGGATGCAAGCCGGAGTTGTCTACGCCACCCTCGCCTTCGTCTGGTGGGGGCTGTTTCCGCTGTACTTCCGCATCGTCACCACGGTGCCGGCGCCGGAGATCCTGGCGCACCGCGTGCTGTGGTGCCTGCTGTTCCTCATCGCACTTCTGACGGCGCGGCGCCAGTGGGGCTGGTTGCGCCCGGTGCTGCGCCAGCCGAAAGTGCTGGCGGCGTTCGCGGCGAGCGCGCTGCTGATCGGCGCGAACTGGCTCGCCTACATCTGGGCCGTGATGCACGGCCATGTGCTCGAAGCGAGCCTGGGTTACTTCATCACACCGCTCGTCAACGTGCTGCTCGGCATGACACTGCTGCACGAGCGGCTGCGCCGCGCGCAGTGGATCGCGCTCGCCATCGCAGCCTGTGGCGTGCTGTGGCTCACCGTGGAGGCCGGGCGCCCGCCGTGGATCGCGCTGTCGCTCGGCGCCACCTTCGGCGGCTACGGCCTGATGCGCAAGATCGCCGCGCTCGGCGCGCTGGAAGGGCTGACGCTCGAGACCATGCTGCTGGCGCCCCTGGCGATCGCCGCGCTCAGCCTGGCGGCGATCAGCGGCCACGCCAGCTTCCCGGCGGCAGACGTGCTCACGAACGTGTGGATGATCGCGCTCGGCCCGATCACCGCCGTGCCGCTGCTGCTGTTCGCGGCCGGCGCGCGCCGCCTGTCGATGGCCACGCTGGGGATCGTGCAATACCTCGGCCCGTCGATCCAGGTGGTGATCGGCATCTGGGTGTTCGGCGAGCCGTTCCCGATGGCACGTTTCATTGGCTTCGCGTGCATCTGGATCGCGCTGATCGTGTACTCGCTCGACGGCTGGCGCGTCAGCCGGCGGGCTGCCGTGGCGCCCGCCGTTTGACCGCCTAAGCCGCGACCGGCTCGGGCGCCGAGCTGCGGATCAGGTGGTCGAACGCGCCGAGCGCCGCCTTCGCGCCGTCACCGGTCGCGATGATGATCTGCTTGAAAGGCACCGTCGTCACGTCGCCGGCTGCGAACACGCCAGGCAGCGAAGTCTGGCCGCGGTTGTCGACCACGATCTCGCCATGGCGCGATAACTCCAGCGTGCCCTTCAGCCACTCGGAATTCGGCACCAGGCCGATCTGCACGAACACACCTTCGAGTTCGACGTGTTTCGATTCGCCGCTGGCGCGGTCGGTGTAGGTGAGGCCATTGACCTTGCCGTCCGCACCGGTGATCTCGGTCGTCTGCGCCTGGGTGTGGATCACCGCATTTTTCAGGCCGTTCAGCTTCGAGACCAACACCGCATCGGCACGCAACTGGTCGCCGAATTCGAGCAGCGTCACGTGCCCGACGATGCCGGCCAGGTCGATCGCCGCCTCGATACCGGAGTTGCCGCCGCCGATCACCGCGACGCGCTTGCCCTTGAACAGCGGCCCGTCGCAGTGCGGGCAGTAGGCCACGCCTTTGTTGCGGTATTCCTGTTCGCCGGGCACGTTCACCTCACGCCAGCGCGCGCCGGTCGAGAGGATCACGGTCTTGCTCTTGAGCAGGGCGCCATTGGCGAGCTGCACGCCGACGAGGCCGTATTTCTCCGTCGCCGGAATCAACTTCTCGGCGCGCTGTAGATTCAGAATTTCCACGTCGTACTGTTTGGCGTGCTGTTCCAGCGCGGCCGCGAACTTCGGGCCGTCGGTCTCGAGCACCGAGATGAAGTTCTCGATGCTCATCGTGTCCATCGTCTGCCCGCCCATGCGTTCGGCCAGCATGCCGGTGCGGATGCCCTTGCGCGCCGCGTACACGGCCGCTGCTGCGCCCGCAGGCCCGCCGCCGACGATCAGCACGTCGTAGGCTTCCTTGGCGTTGAGCTTGACCGCATCACGTGCCGCGGCGCCGGTGTCGAGCTTGGCGACGATCTCTTCGGCGTCCATGCGGCCCTGGCCGAAATGCGCACCGTTCAGGAACA
>JANYFX010000188.1 GCA_025359585.1 Rhizobacter sp.
ATGGCCGATCTCCGCACGACCTTCGCCGGCATCACCAGCCCGAACCCATTCTGGCTCGCCTCCGCGCCGCCGACCGACAAGGAAACCAACGTCGTGCGCGCCTTCGAGGCGGGCTGGGGCGGCGTCGTCTGGAAGACGCTCGGCGAAGCCGGCCCGCCGGTCGTCAACGTCAACGGCCCTCGCTACGCGGCGCTGTATTCGCAGGACCGGCGCCTGATCGGCTTCAACAACATCGAGCTGATCACCGACCGGCCGCTGGAGACCAACCTCGAAGAGATCGCCCGCGTCAAACGCAACTGGCCCGACCGCGCGATGGTCGTCTCGATCATGGTGCCGTGCGAAGAACAGGCCTGGCGCGCGATATTGCCGCGTGTGGAAGACACCGGCTGCGACGGCATCGAGCTCAACTTCGGCTGCCCGCACGGCATGAGCGAGCGTGGCATGGGCTCGGCCGTGGGCCAGGTGCCGGAATACATCGAGATGGTCACGCGCTGGTGCAAGGAATACACACGCCTGCCGGTGATCGTGAAGCTCACACCGAACGTCGCCGACATCAAGCCGCCCGCCCTGGCCGCGCACCGGGGCGGCGCCGATGCGGTGTCTTTGATCAACACGATCAACTCGGTGATGGGCGTCGACCTCGATTCGTTGCTGATCTACCCGAACACCGGCGGCACCGGGTCGCACGGCGGTTACTGCGGGCCGGCCGTCAAGCCGATCGCGCAGAACATGGTGGCCGAGATCGCGCGCACGGCCGAGATGGCACACCTGCCGATCTCGGGCATCGGCGGCATCACGAACTGGAAAGACGCGGCCGAATACATCGCGCTCGGCTGCGGCAACGTGCAGGTGTGCACCGCCGCGATGACGTATGGATTCAAGATCGTGCAGGACATGTGCGATGGGCTGTCGACCTACATGGATCAGAAGGGCTTCACCAGCATCGAGGCCTTCCGCGGCCGCGCGGTGCCCAGTATCGTCAACTGGAACCAGCTGAATCTGAACCACATCGAGAAAGCGCGCATCAACCAGGACGCCTGCATCCAGTGCGGCCGCTGCCACGTGGTCTGCGAAGACACTTCGCATCAGGCCATCACCGCGATGAAAGACGGCAAGCGCCACTTCGAGGTGATGGACGACGAGTGTGTCGGCTGCAACCTGTGCGTCTCGGTCTGCCCGGTGCCCGAATGCATCACGATGCATGCACTCCAGCCGGGTGACACCGATGCGCGCACCGGCCGCGTCGTGCCGGGCGAATACGCGAACTGGACCACGCACCCGAACAACCCCGCGCGCGTTTCCTGAACACGCTGCCGAACCTTTGAGCCGAGCCTGCCTTTGTCCGCCACACCGCCCGCCACCGTCGAAGTCCAGAACGTTTCGGTCGTCTACCCCTCTGCTGAAAATACCGTCACCGCGCTCGACCGCGTCAGCCTCGACATTCGTGAAGGCGAGTTCATCTCGCTGATCGGACCCTCGGGCTGTGGCAAGACGACGTTGCTGCGCGTGATCGCCGATCTGGAGCAGGTGAGCTCGGGAACCGTGCGCGTCAACGGCCTGAGTTCGCGCGATGCGCGACTCGCTCGTTCTTACGGTTATGTGTTCCAGGCACCGGCGCTGTTCCCGTGGCGCACGGTGCTGGCCAACGTGCGCCTGCCGCTCGAAATCCACGGGGTACCGCCCGACAAGAGCCGCGCGATCGCGATGGAGCAGCTCGAACGAGTGGGCTTGACCGGCTTCGAAGGCAAGTACCCGTGGCAACTCTCGGGTGGCATGCAGCAGCGTGTCTCGATCGCCCGTGCGCTCGGCTTCGAACCCAAGCTGCTGATGATGGACGAGCCTTTCGGCGCGCTCGACGAGATCACGCGCGACCGGCTCAACGAGCAGTTGTTGCGTTTGTGGGAGCGCGAGAAGCGCACCGTCGTCTTCGTCACGCACTCGATCCCCGAAGCAGTGTTCCTGTCGTCGCGCATCGTCGTGATGTCGCCGCGGCCGGGGCGCATCGTCGACGTGATCGAGTCGGGTTTGCCGGTCGACCGCACGCTCGACATCCGTGACACGCCGGAGTTCACGGCCATCGCGCACCGCGTGCGCGTCGCCTTGCAGGAAGGGCACGCGTGAGTACAGCGCTCGCGATGGCGAGTGCACGCCCAGAGCGCAGCGCGCTCTCGTCGGCGTGGTTCCGCGTCGGCCCGGTGCTGACCGCGCTCGCGGTCGTGCTGCTCGTCTGGTACGGCGCGGCGATCTGGCTCAACGCCGCGCAGGTGATCGAACGGGTGCTGTCGGACCGCCCCGGCTGGAGCTTCATCGACCTGGCGCGGCTGACACTTTCGATGGATCGGCCGGTGCTGCCCGCACCGCACCAGATCGCACTCGACCTGTTCGACTCCATCTTCGGCTGGCCGCTCGACTCGCCGCGCAACCTGCTGTTCCACGCCGCCGTCACCAGCTCGGCCACGCTGCTCGGCTTCGTGATGGGCACCGCGCTCGGCGCCGTGCTCGCGGTGGCGATCGTTCATTCGCGCACGCTGGAACGCAGCCTGTTCCCGTGGGTCATCGCGTCGCAGACGATTCCGGTGCTCGCGATCGCGCCGATCGTCATCGTGATCCTCGGCAGCATGGGAATGACCGGCACTTTCCCGAAGGCCATCATCTCGATGTACCTGTGTTTCTTTCCGGTCGCGGTCGCGATGGTGAAAGGCCTGCGCTCGCCGGGCATCCTCGAACTCGAACTGCTGCACACCTACGCGGCGTCGGCCAGCCACACCTTCTGGAAGCTGCGCCTGCCGGCTTCCCTACCCTTCCTGTTCCCGTCGCTGCGCGTGGCGATCGCGGCCGGCCTGGTCGGTGCCATCGTCGGCGAGCTGCCCACCGGCGCCCAGGCCGGCCTCGGCGCGCGGCTGCTGACCGGCTCGTACTACGGCAACACGGTGCAGATCTGGTCGGCGCTGGTGATGTCGGCGCTGCTCGGCCTGTTCCTCACCGGCTGCGTGGCGCTGGCCGAACGATGGCTCACGCCGGGGGGAAGGCGATGAGCGCGAGTGCGCTGACCGCGGTGTTGTTGCTGCTGCTCATCGTTGCGGTCCTCAGCGTGCGCTGGCTCGCCGCGCGCGACGAGCGCGGGCTGCTCGGACAGTTCGGCACCCCGCTGCTGTTCGGCGCGTGGGTGTTGGTGTTCTGGCAGGTGCTGACCCAAGCCTTCGAAGTGCCGCAGGTGCTGCTGCCCGCGCCGACGCTGATCGGCCACGCACTGCTCGCGAGCTTCGGCGTGCTGGTGGGCGACTTCATCCAGACCGTGTTGCACTCCGCCCTGATCGGGCTCGTCGCCGGCTGTTCGCTCGGTTTCGCGACCGGCGTGTTGATCGACCGCAGCCCGTTCCTGCAACGCGGTCTGCTGCCAGTCGCCGCGCTCGCGAGCACCGTGCCGCTGGTCGGCATCGCGCCGATCATGGTGATGTGGTTCGGCTTCGACTGGCACTCGAAAGCCGCCGTCGTCGTCGTGATGACCTTCTTTCCTATGCTCGTCAACACGCTCGCCGGCCTGAACGAATCTGGCCACATGGAACGTGACCTGATGCGCTCTTACGGCGCGAGTTACTGGCGCACGCTGTTCTCGCTGCGCATCCCGGTCGCCCTGCCCTTTGTCTTCAACGCGCTGAAGATCAACTCGACGCTGGCGATGATCGGCGCGATCGTCGCCGAGTTCTTCGGTTCGCCCATCTCGGGCCTGGGTTTTCGCATCTCGACCGAAGCGGCGCGCCTGAACATGGGCCTGGTGTGGGCTGCCATTCTGGTCGCTGCGCTGGCCGGCTCCTTGCTCTACGGTGTGCTCGGCTGGGTCGAGCGCCGCGTCACCTTCTGGCACCCCTCGATTCGCAGCGGCGGATGATGTCCAATGCTTTTCTCGCTTCTCACGTTCCACCCGCCGCAAGGCACAACCTCCGGAGTTTCCTGATGCGCAAAACAACTCTCCTGCTCTCGATGATTCTGGCTGGCGTCGCCGGCGCGGCAACGGCTGCCGACAAGGTCACCGTGCAACTCAAGTGGCTGCCGCAGGCCCAGTTCGCCGGCTACTACGTGGCCGCTGCCAAGGGCTTCTACAAGGAAGCCGACCTCGACGTGACCATCAAGCCCGGCGGCCCCGACATCGCGCCGGCCCAGGTGCTCGCCGCCAAGGGCGCCGACCTGACGGTCGACTGGATGCCCAGCGCTTTGGCCGCCCGTGAAGCCGGCGTGCCGATGGTCAACGTGGCGCAGATCTTCAACCGCTCGGGAATGATGCTGACCTGCAAGAAGGCGAGCGGCGTCACGACCTCGAAAGACTTCAAGGGCAAGACCCTCGGCGTCTGGTTCGGTGGCAACGAGTACCCGTTCCTCAGCTGGATGGGCACGCTCGGCCTGAAGACCGGCGGCGCCACGCCCGACGTGAAGGTATTGAAGCAGGGCTTCAACGTCGACCCGCTGCTGCAGAACCAGGCCGCGTGCATCTCGACCATGATCTACAACGAGTACTGGCAGGTGATCGACGCCGGCGTGAAGGCCAGCGACCTCGTGACCTTTCCGTACGAAGACCAGGGTGTCGCGACACTCGAAGACGGTCTCTATGCCCGCGAGCCCGAGCTGAAAGACGCGGCCTACGTCGCCAAGCTCGCCAAGTTCGTGAAGGCCTCGATCAAGGGCTGGGAATACGCGATCAAGAACCAGGACGAAGCGGTGAAGATCGTGCTCGCCGCCGACACCTCGGGCGGCTCGACCGCCGCGGTGCAGAAGCGCCAGCTCGAGAACATCGCCAAGCTGATCACGACCTCGGGCACGCCGACGATGGGCAAGCTCGACCCGGCCGCCTATGCGCGCACGGTGAAGGTGCTGCTCGCCGGCGGCAGCGACCCGGTGATCAAGAAGGACCCGGGCACCGCGGCCTGGACCCACGCTGTCTGGGACAAGGCGATGGCGAAGTAGGCAAAGCCTGGGGCGCACCGGCGCCCCGCTCTCGCCGCGCTAAAACGACATCGCGAGCGTCATGGCGGTCGGCAGGTGCGGCATCAGCGAGGTCAGGATCCCGGGCGCGCCCGGCCGCGGTTCGGCAGGCACGGGCGCAGTGCGATAAAGCAGGATCGTGTCCTTCGCGCCCTGCGTGATGGCCGATCTCCAGCGCCGGCGGTCGAGCGCACGCTTGCGGTGCTTGGCCTTGACTTCCGACAAGGGCGTGAGCGCCATCGGCAGAGGCAACAGCTGCGCCTGGCGGTCCAGCGCAGTGGCGCCGAACGACTCCCAGAACTCGCAGTAAGAGCGGCGAAAGCCGCCTGCGAATTCGTCGCTGAATCCGACCTGGCTGTCGTGCCTCACGGCGGCCACGCGCGTTGCGCCATGCGCCAGCATCACACCCTCGAGCGCGGCCAGGCAGAAGTAGCGCGGAGAATTCTGCGGAAACGCCTCGCGAAACCTGAGCAAGGCCGGGCTGTCGTGCCGGGCCGACTGGTTTCTGGTGATGAACGGGATCACGCCGCCGCCGAGCCCGAAAATGTCGGCGTCGACCCAGGAGAACGACATCTCGCACAGGTTCACGTCGTCTGCGACGAGCACGGCGCTGATGCCGCCCTCGTGGCGCAAATCGGTCGAGGCGTGAAGCTTGACCCGGTAGCACGTCTCGCCCATCACCGTCGACCACAGGGTCAGCCCGGCCGCTCCGTACACGGCGTCCTTGTAACGACCGTCGTGGTGCTCGCCCTCATAGCGGTAGTGGGTCAAGGCGCAGCGCACCCGTTGCCGGTAGCTCAGCTTCTTCGACAGGTAGTGCCGGTGGCTCAGATGGAACAACACGTCACCGTGGCCCGGGGCGGCGAGGTACTTCGTGAAGATCTCGAGCCCGAACAGTTCCCGGTGCTCACTGCGAAACAGGCAGGCCGTGAAAGCCCCGGCGAACATCAGCGCCGCATTGACCGGACCCGCCACCTCACGGTGCCGAATGAACAGCTCGGCAAGGTGGCTCAACAGCGGCTTCATGCTTCTTTGTTTCCTGCGAACGTTGGGGTGGCGGCGGCCGGTGGGTCGCTTCTGCGACAGTCTTCAATTGTGCCGCCGATCGGCCTCGCGACCCGCGCTCACCCCATGACTCAGGGGCAGCAACGGTGTCGAAAATCGCAACGCGCGTGCGCTTTCTCGCGCTGCAGGCAGCCTTGACGCTGCGCATCACGTGCACCCTCACGGCCGCTCGAACCGGCCACTCTTCTCAGACGCGAACAGCGCCTCGATCACGCGCATGTTCGCCAGTGCGTCGTCCAGGCCCGAGGCATCGGGCGTCTCGGAACGAACTGCGCGAGAAAATGCCTCCATCTGCAACTGGTACTGGTCGGCCACCGGCAGTGTGACAGTGCGCGGCGGCGGGCCGCCGACCACGCCCATGCCGTGCACGTGGTAGCTCGTGGGCGCGTTCTCGGGCGCGTTGAACGGCACATCGATTTCGATGCGGCCCTTCGTGCCGACGAGTTGCACCCTCTGGTAACGCGCGGCCTGCGTGCTGACGCTGAAAGCGAGTTGCCGACCGTGCCCGAAGTCGAGCAGCGCGCTGGTCGTGCGGTCGGTGTGGAAGGCCGGGTCGCGGTCGACCAATGCGATCACGCGCTCGGGGTTGCATTCGAAAAACCAGCGCCCGGCCGTGATCGCATAACAGCCGATGTCGTAGGCCGCGCCACCACCCGCCTCAGCCCGGTTGCGGATGTTGTGCGGGTCGTCGTTGAAGTAGCTGAACGGCACCTGCATGTAACGCAGCTCGCCGATCGCGCCTTCGCGCACCAGCGCACGGGTCTCGGCCCACTGCGGATGGTGGCGCACCATGAAGGCCTCGCGCACATGGAGCAGCGCCGCGTAGGGCCGCAGCAAGCCGATCTCGGCCGCCTTGACCGACATCGGCTTCTCGCACAGCACGTGTTTGCCCGCCTTCAGCGCGGCCAGCGTCATCGGCACGTGCAGGTCGTTGGGCAAAGGGTTGTAGATGGCCTCGATGGACGGGTCGGCCAGCATCGCTTCGTAGGAGCCATAGGCTTTCGGGATGCCGAGTTCGGTGGCCAGGGCCTGCGCGCTCGCGAGCGAGCGTGAGGCGATGGCCGACAACTCCACCAGGCCGCTCTTGCGCATGGCCGGAATGATCTTCTGGCGCGCGATCAGCGCGGTGGAAAGAATGCCCCAGCGGACGGGTGTCATGGCCTTGCTCCTCGGAAAATCCAAAGCTCGTTTGTAGACCATCTTCGAGACAAAACCCAGTGCGGCCGACGCGACAATGCGCGCATGCGTTTCCCGCCCCTCACCCGACTGCGCCGAGCCCCATGAAACTCTCCCAGGTTCTCTATTCCCAAGGCTTCGGCGTGCGTCGCGAGTGCGAAGGGCTGATCTTCGCGGGCCATGTCACGCTCGACGGCGTGGTGTGCGACGACCCGTTCCACGAAGTCGATCCCGAAGGCCTGGTGTTCGGCGTGCGCGGTGAGCCGTGGCCTTACCGCGTCAAGGCGCTGGTATTGCTCAACAAACCCGCCGGCTACGAGTGTTCGCAAAAGCCAAAACACCACCCGAGCGTGATGAGCCTGCTGCCGCCACCGCTGCGGGTGCGCGGCCTGCAGCCGGTCGGTCGGCTCGACGAAGACACGACGGGGTTGCTGTTGATGACCGACGACGGCGCGCTGATCCACCGCCTCACGTCACCCAAGAAACACGTGCCCAAGGTCTACGAGATCGAGGCCATCGACCCCGTCACCGAAGCGCAGATCGACGAGCTGCTGCGCGGTGTGGTGTTGCACGACGACCCGCTGCCGGTGCGCGCCGCGGCCGCCGAGAAGACCGGCGAACACACGCTGCGCCTGACGCTGCTTGAAGGCAAATACCACCAGGTCAAGCGCATGCTGGCCGCCACCGGCAACACGGTGAACAAGCTGCACCGCAGCTCTTACGGGGTGCTCACGCTGCCCGACGATCTGGCGCCCGGCAAGTGGCGCTGGCTGAGCGGGCCGGAGGCGGTGCTCGGCACGCCCTGAACCAAGAGGTCAATGCGCCTTGCTGCGCGGCTTCGTGGCCACGCCGGGCGTGTGGTACGCCACCTGCTCGGGCTGCAGGTCGGCTTCGCCGAGCGACAACATTTCGCGGCGCATCATCACCGCCACCGAGGCCGGGTTGACCTTGCCGTCGGGGTGCGCCGCGGCCTCCACCATCGCGCGGTAGATCGCGCTCGGCAGCACCATCGCCAGCTCCAGGCTCAACTCGTTGGCGAGTTCGTAGTCGTCGGGGGCCGAATTCTTGTCGAGCGTGCCGGCGATGACGAGGTAACGCGCCACCTTTTCGGTCAGGTCGAGTTTTTCGCGGGCGGGGAAGTCTTTCATGGGGTCGTCTCGGTGTCTTTGGATTCACCGAGGTTACAGGACAGCGCCTGTTGCGCCGCGCTCAGTGCGCCGAACACACGCGCGGCCGCATACGCATCGTTCGCTGCGTACAACAACTGCGAGTCCCCCAACTGCCGCGCCGCCCAGTTCGAGGTGCTCGCTTTGCCCGACTTCAGGAAGCGCCGGTTGAAGAGAATCGCGACCGCGCCTTTCACGCCGATGTCCTTGCGGTAGCCCATGCGGTGGAACGTGGTGTTCAGGTCGATCACGTTGCGCGCTTCGACGCCGAGCTTGTCGAGAATGCGCCGGCGGTCATCGCCCAACCCGAAGCCAACCTTCAGCGCCGGGTGCGATGCGAGCAGGCGCGCCACGCGGGCCCGGCACTCCAGATCGTGCAGCTGGAACACCCAGGCCCGGCTCGCGGTCGAGAGCTGCACGATGTGCGGGCCGTCCGACAACTCGCCTTTCGCGAAGGTCGGCTTCGACTCGGTGTCGAAGCCGAACACCGCCTCGCCTGCCATCTCGCGCTCGGCCTGTTCGGCCTGCGCCGCGGTGGCGACGAGCCGGATGCGCTCCAGCCCGAGGCGCTCGAAGGGTTCGAGGAGCGCGATCTGCGGCTTGCTCGGGGCGGGGGGCAACGGGTGCATCGGAGGGTCGCGCTCTAGAGGTGTGCTGGCGAGGGACTTGCGGGTTCGGCCGCGCGCGAGTTTAGGCTCCACGCGCCAAAGGCCCCGGAGATACGTCGTGTTTCAGGGCGTGTATCGGGCAGCGGTACGCTCCGCTCTCTTTCACGCAGGCTTTGACCCACCCCGCATGTTCGGCCGCTCCCGCCCCGTTGCTTTCAATCCTTATGGCAGCCGCCGCTCGCGCTGGCGCATGCCACGCTGGCTGGTTCTGCTGCTGCTCGGCACTCTGGCTGGAGCTGCCGGCGTCATCGTCGTGCAGGAGCGCTATTTGCCACCGCGCCTCTCGGCCGATGCTTCGGTCAAGTTGAGCAACGCGTTCGACCGAGCCGAGGCCGAACGCTTGCGCTTGAAAGGCGAACTCGCCACAAGCACCCAGCAGCTCGAGGCCACCCGCGCCGAACGCCAGGCGCTGACCGACGAGCTCGGCACCAGCCGCGCCACCGTCGGTCAACTGCGCGACGACGTGAGCTCGGTCGTCGCCTCGCTGCCGCCCGACTCGCGCGGTGGCAGCATCGAAGTGCGCGCCGGGCGCTTCGCCGCGAAAGCCGGCATGTTGACTTACGACGTGGTGCTCACGCGCGAGCGCGCCGCGGGGAAGCCGATGGCCGGTGTGATGCAGCTCGTGGTGGCCGGCGAAGGCGCACGCGGCGCCGACACGACCGCCAGCCTCAAGCCGGTCGCCCTGTCGATCGGCAGCCACCAGGTCGTGCGCGGCAGCCTGCCCTTGCCCGAAGGCTTCAGGCCACGCCAGGCAACGATTCAGGTGCTCGACCGAAGCGGCGGCAAGCTGCTGGGCATGCGTGTGATCCTGGTCAAGTAGGCGGCGCTGGCGAGCCAGACCGAACGGTACTTTCTGCTG
>JANYFX010000189.1 GCA_025359585.1 Rhizobacter sp.
CGCCGCCCGCCGGCCCGTCTGTCGATCCGTCGGCCGCAGCGTCGATCTGCCGCAACAAGGCGCAGGCCCGTGCGCCGGTGCGTAGACTCAAGTCCCATGTTCACCCGGCACCTGCTCGCACAGTCGTGGAAGGCCTGGCTCAGCCGCAGTGCCCCGCGCGCCGGCCCGGCCTGGCTCCAGCATGTATGGACCGTTCTCTGGTGCGCGGCAGTCGCGGCGGGCTTCACCATCATCGGCTTCGTGCTGTTCGCCGGTGGCGAAGGTGCCTGGCGCAACTGGCGGGGTTGGGTCGAATGGTACGGACGCTACTTCACTGTGACCCTGTGCATCGGGTTCACCATCCGCTTCCTGTTCGAACTCGGGTGGCGGGTGTTCGGCGTGGCGCGGGTCAAGGCCTTCGGGCTGTGGCAAAGGCTGGCCTTCTTCTCGGGCGTGCCGCTGCTGGGCACGCTGGTCGCGTGGCCGGTGGGCATGTCGATCGCCGGGTTCGACGTGCCGGGCCTGTTTTCCGGGATGGACAGCAATTCGGCGGCCGGGAGCGTGCTGATCGCTGTGCTCATCAGCTACATGTTCCATCTGTATTTTTCGATGAAGCACGGCCAGATCGACGCCGAGCGCCGCGCCACCGAAGCGCGTCTCAAGCTGCTGCAGGGCCAGATCGAACCGCACTTCCTGTTCAACACGCTGGCCAACGTGGTGAGCCTGATGGAAAACGACACGCCGCGCGCCCGGCTGATGCTCGAATCCTTCGTCGACTACCTGCGCTCTTCGCTCGGCAGCCTGCGCGTGGCCGAGCACACGCTCGGCGACGAGCTGACGCTGGTCGAAGCCTACCTGCGCATCCTGCAGATCCGCATGGACACGCGGCTGGCCTGTCACATCGACGTGCCAGACGCGCTGCGGGCCCTGCCCTTGCCGGCGCTGACGCTGCAGCCGCTGGTCGAAAACGCGATCCAGCACGGGCTGGAGCCGAAGATCGAAGGCGGCACGGTGACCGTGGCAGCGCGGCTCGAAGGCGGGCGCCTGGTGCTGACCGTGACCGACGACGGCCTCGGCCTGAGCGCGTCGCCCACACTTCGGCGCCATGGCAGCGGCACGGCCCTGGCCAACATCCGTGAGCGCTTGTCCGAAGCGCATGGCAGCGACGCCGACCTCACGATCACGCCTGGCACGCACGGTGGCGTGTGTGCCACGCTCTCGCTTCCGAACGCCGCTTGACCCCCACCATGCCCACCGCCCTCATCGCCGACGACGAACCGCACCTCGCGGCCCACCTCGGGGAACAGCTGCGCAAGCTGTGGCCCGAACTGCAGCTCTTGCCGGTGGCACGCAACGGTGTCGAAGCGGCCGAACACATCGCCGCCTTGCAACCCGATCTGGCCTTCCTCGACATCAAGATGCCGGGGCTCTCAGGCCTCGAAGTGGCGCAAGGCATAGAAGGCGAGACCCGCGTCGTCTTCGTCACCGCGTTCGACGAGTTCGCGGTCAAGGCTTTCGAGCAGGAAGCGCTCGACTATGTGTTGAAGCCGGTGAGCGCGCAGCGCCTGGCGCAGACCATCGAACGTGTTCAGCGGGCGCTTGCGGAAGCGCACCCTGCCGGCGACGGCGACGCCCGCCTGGCCAGCGCGCTGCAACGCCTGCTGCCTGGCGCAGCCTCAGGCACCGCACCGCGTCTGCGTTATGTGCGTGCCAGCCAGGGCGAGCTCACGCACCAGATCGACGTGGCCGAGGTTTTGTATTTTCGCGCCGACGACAAGTACACCTGCGTGCAGACGGCGGCCGGCGAGCACCTGATCCGCACCCCCATCGCCGAGCTGGCGGCGCAACTCGACCCCGAGCAGTTCTGGCAGGTGCACCGCTCCACGCTGATCAACCTGCGCTTCGTGGCCGGCACGCGGCGCGACGAGCTCAGCCGCCTGTTCGTGCGGCTGCACGGGCACCCCGCCGAGCTGCCGGTGAGCCGCGCTTACGTGCACTTGTTCAAGGCGATGTAGGCATCAGTAGTTCGCGCCCAACTGCTCCAGGATCGCCGGATTTTCCAATGTCGACGTGTCCTGCGTGATCGCCTCGCCCTTGGCCACCGAGCGCAGCAAACGCCGCATGATCTTGCCCGAGCGCGTCTTCGGCAGGTTGTCGCCGAAGCGGATGTCTTTCGGCTTGGCGATCGGCCCGATCTCCTTGCCGACCCAGTCGCGCAACTGCTTGGCGATGGCTTTCGCTTCGTCACCCGTCGGGCGCGAGCGCTTCAACACGACGAAAGCGCAGATCGCCTCACCGGTCGTGTCGTCGGGCCGGCCGACCACTGCGGCTTCGGCAACCAGCTCGGTGCACGAGACCAGCGCCGACTCGATCTCCATCGTGCCCATGCGGTGGCCGCTCACGTTGAGCACATCGTCGATGCGGCCGGTGATCGTGAAGTTGCCGGTGCTTGCGTCGCGGATCGCGCCGTCGCCGGCGAGGTAGTACTTGCCGTTGAACTCCTCCGGGTAGTAGCTGCGCACGTAGCGCTCCGGATCGCCCCAGATCGTTCGGATCATGCTCGGCCACGGCTTCTTGATGATCAGGATGCCGCCCTTGCCGTTCG
>JANYFX010000225.1 GCA_025359585.1 Rhizobacter sp.
GCGAAGAACTTTCCGTTTCGCAAGGAAAGCAGCGACCTCGACGTCGATCTGCCCGATGGCTGCGGCGACGCCGACTATCTGCGGGCGCTCGACGAAGCGCTGGCCCAACTCTGGTCGCGCCACGACTCCGGCCCGCCGCAACTGATCTTCTACCTGGCTGGCGCCGACCCGCACGAAGGCGACCGCCTCGGCCGCCTGAAGCTCACCACCGAAGGCCTGGCCGAGCGCGACCGGCGTGTGCTCGCCAGGCCTTCGGTCGTGAGCTTCAGGCGCCCGAGGCGATCGCCTTCGTGCGGGTCGGCGCCGGCCAGGTAGAAGATCAGTTGCGGCGGGCCGGATTCGTGGCGCGACCAGAGTTGGGCCAGCGTTTCGTCGAGCGCCCGCAGATAGTCGGCGTCGCCGCAGCCATCGGACAGATCGACGTCGAGGTCGCTGCTTTCCTTGCGAAACGGAAAGTTCTTCGCGCCGTGCATCGAGAGCGTGAACACGGTCGGGTCGTCGCGAAAGATCGAGGCGGTGCCGTTGCCCTGGTGCACGTCGAGGTCGACCACGGCCACGCGCAACAACTGGCGGCGCGTGCGATGCCACTCGGCCTGCATCAGACGCGCGGCCACGGCGACATCGTTGAAGACGCAGAAGCCGCCGCCCTTGTCGGCGGTGGCGTGGTGCGTGCCGCCGGCCAGGTTGGCAGCAACGCCTGTGGCCAAGGCGGCACGAGCCGCCAGGATCGTGGCACCGACCGAGCGCCGCGCCCGCGCCACCATCGCCTCGCTCCACGGGAAGCCGATCTCGCGCTGTTGCGCCGGGCTCAGCGTGCCGTCGATCACCGAGCTCAGATACGCGGGCGTGTGGGCCAGCGCGAGTTCACCGTCAGAAGCTTCGAGCGCCTGGCCCATGTGGATGTCGGGCACGCCGTACAAGCGCTCGCGCAACATCCGGTACTTGGGCATAGGGAAGCGGTGGCCGGCCGGCAGGGGCAAGACGAACTGGTCGGCATAGAACGCTTGCATGGCGGCGGCGGCAACTGAGGTGGCCGCCGATTGTGCCGTTGCCCGCAGGCCTGCGTTGGTGGCCGCTGCCCCTTTGAATTCATCGGCCCGACACGCGCGACCGACAAGCTCGCACCGGGCCTGGTTAGAACCGCATCCCTAGAATGCTGCATTGCAGCAAAAATGGCTTGCAATGCCGGGCAGCGCCGATATACTTCAGTTCATGTTGCAGTGCAGCATTTTGCACCGAAGCACTTCCCGAATCCTTCTCAACCCTCTGGAGATCACCATGTCTTTCATGACCGCCGAACAAGTCGCTGCCGCCTACAAGTCCAACGTCGAGACCCTTTTCGGTCTGACCACCAAGGCTTTCGAAGGCGTTGAAAAGCTCGTCGAACTGAACCTGCAAGTGGCCAAGGCCGCGATGGGCGAAGCCGCTGAAACCACCAAGGCCGCCCTGTCGGTCAAGGACGCACAAGAACTGCTGGCCCTGCAAGCCGGCCTGCTGCAACCGGCTGCCGAGAAGGCCGCTGCTTACAGCCGCCACCTGTACGACATCGCTGCCGCCACCGGCGCCGAAGTGTCGAAGGCTGTCGAAGCCACCACGTCTGAAACCCAAGCCAAGTTCCTGTCGGTGGTTGACTCCGCTGTCAAGAACGCACCGGCCGGCAGCGAGAACGCCGTCGCCCTGGTGAAGTCGGCAGTGGCCGCTGCCAACAACGCTTTCGAAGGCGTGCAAAAGGCTGTGAAGCAAGCGACCGACGCCGCAGAAGCCAACTTCCAGTCGCTGAGCGCCACCGCTGCCAAGGCCACCAAGGTCAAGCGCGCTGCCTGAGTCAGGTGAAGTGGCGCCTTCGGGCTTCAATCGGGGTAAACATTTGTTGCCCGCTTGAACTTTGCCGGGGAATGGCCATCTGAAAGGCAGCACAGGCTTCGGCTTGTGGCTTCCTGAAGGTTGTCTCCTCGGTACCCTGATTCCTCCCTTCAAGGTACCTTTCGGCCCGGTGTTCGCACCGGGCCGTTTGTTTTTCTGCTCAGAGACTCTTGAGCGCGATCTTCTCGCGCAGTGCGGCCAGTTGTGCCAGCGTGGCTTCGCGGCCCGCCAGGATCGACTTCTTGCGCGAGGTGAAGTCGGCGCCCGACACGCCGGGCAGTTTCGGCCGCAGCACCACGTCGGCATCGCGCAGTTCGAA
>JANYFX010000267.1 GCA_025359585.1 Rhizobacter sp.
TCGCGGTTGAGCTTGATCACGTCGCTCTTCACGTCCTGGATGCGGTTGTCGAGCGCGGCCGGCGGTGCGCTCGCGGCAGCAGCGGCCATCGGCGCGCTCGCCGCCGCAGCCGCAGCCACGGGTGCACTGGCGGCAGCGGCCGGGAACAGCGCGCTCGTTGCAGCAGGCGCGGCTGCAGGCGCGCTCGCCGCGGCCGCCGGCTTGGCCGGCACGTCGGCGCCCCAGGCGGGCAGCACGGCCGACAGCGCCGCCACGGTGACCACGAAAGCGGCCGCAAAAACCCCGGAAGATCGAAACAACATGGCGCCCACTCTCTTAAAAGGTTGCCGAAACGAAGAGCTGCAACACGTTGGCGTCGAACGAATACGCGCTGCCGGTTCTCACGTCGGTGAAATCGCTGTACTTGAAGCGCACACGCTCGTAAGAGCCGTTGAGCTTGATCTCGTATTTGCCTTGCAGCTTGCCCGCGGTGTAGGAGACCTTTCCGCCCAGGCCCAGGCTGTTGAAGGTGCCGAGTTGCCGGTTGCGCGAGACGTAGAGCGTCTCGACGGTGGCGTTGTCGCTGTAGAACAGCGCGTGCTGCTGCGCGTTGTAGCGCAGGCTCGCGTCGACCAGCCAGGCGTCGCCGAAGTAGCGGCTGTAGCCGAACTCGACGGTGTGGGCCTTGATTGCCCAGGTGTCCCAGTAGTAGCGGTACTCGGCGCGCACGGAACTGCGCGAGCCGATGTCACCGATGACGCGGAACTTCATCGCGCGGCCGGTGCGGGTGCGCGGGTTGCGCTCGGGCACGGTCGCGCCGAAGACCCGTGCCACGCGGTACGGGCTGCCGAGGAAACCGTCGTCCGACATGGCCTCGAAGTTCGCACTCGCGATCCACGTGGGCGTGAGGATCTGCGTCACGCCGAGGCGGTACTTCCAGTGCGTGGCGGTGTCGAAAAAGCCGATGCCTTTTTTGCCGACCTTGTCGGCGCCGCGCGTGTAACCCAGGCTCACGGTCGACATGCCGCCGAAAACTTCCTGGGCCACGTCGAGGCTCATGTTGTCGGCGGTGTAGTCGGGCTCCTTGCTGCTCGTGAGCGCAAGCGTCATGGTCGCGTCGCGCACCGCGTAGTCGGCGCTGAAACCGTACTCGGTGCGGTTTTCCTTGTAGGGGCTGGCGGTGGTGACCACGTCGATCGAGGCGTTGCTGACCGAGTCGATGTAGTACGAGGCCGAGAGCGACACCTTGTCGAACAGCTTCTTGCGCACCAGCAGGGCCGGGCCGGTGGCGCGCACGCCACCGCCGTCGTAGACGTGGATCATCGCGTCGGCGCGGTCTTCGGGCAAGTCGGCGGCCTGCGCTGCACCCGGGGCGATCACGCCACCGAGCAGGCCGGCCAGCGGCGCGGCCGCCGCGTGGCGCAGCGCAAGAAAGGAACGCAGCGCACGGCGCCACGCACCCTGCCGCGGTGGGCCTTGCAGCTCAGTTGCAGCCACAGCCGCCCCCTTGCACGCCGGTGGCACCGCGCGCGCCTTCACGCACGTCGAAGACGTGGTCACGGTGCTTGTCGGCCAGCGCGTTGCGCGAGAACTTCATCATCGGATCGGCCAGGCGCTCGCGCTCGTAGGGCTTGACCCAGGGCTCGATGGCACAACCCGACAGCAGGGTCATGGAAGCGACGGCGGCGATCAAGGCGCCGCTGGAAAAAACTCGCAGCGTGTTCATTCTTTCAACAACCCCCGAATCTGCTGGTCGTAGGTGTTCTCGTAGCCGTCCTTGTAGCCACGGTGCACGAAGCGAACCTTGCCTTCGCGGTCGATCAGCACGGTCGACGGCATGGCGCTCAGGTCGTACAGCTTGCTGACCTTCTTGTCGCTGTCGAGCGAGACCGGGAATTTCAGGCCGAGCTTGGTGGCCAGGTCGACGGCGTTCTTCGTGTCGTCGTCGACGTTTACGCCGAGCAGCACGAAGCCGGACGAACCGTATTTGTCGTACAGCTTGCTCAGGTGCGGCATCTCCTGCCGGCACGGCGCGCACCAGGTGGCCCAGAAGTTGACGAGCACGACGCGGCCGCGCTGCTCCTGCAGGCGCAGGTTCGGGCCGCCGAGCGTGCGCAGCGTGAAGTCGGGCGCCAGCGCACCGGGCGCAATCGGCGCCGCGTAAGCGACTGCGCAGACGCCGACGGTGGCGACCAGCAGCACGCGCGCGCTTCGAAGCAGGTGGTTCTTGATGGAGAGGTTCATGCGATGTGCACCGATCAGAAGTAGAAACTCAGGCCGCCGGTGAACTCGAGGTTCTGCGTGCTCTGGCGCTTGCCGAGCAGGTCGAGCGAGAAGATGTGGTCGCGCATGTCGACCTGCAGCGAGACCCAGTCCTTCAGGTACACCTTTGCGCCGAAGCCGACGTTGAAGGTCTGACGGCGCTGCGCGTTGAAGTTGGTGCTGCCTATGCCGCCGATGACGTAGAGCGACGACGGGAACGCACGGTTCTTGAGGAAGAAAACTTCACCGGGCAGGATGTTCAGACCCGCCGACACGTTGTAGTAGGCGAGCTTCTCTGTCGGGTTGACGAAGATGCCGCCGGGCAGGATCTGCCGGAACGATTCGTCGCTGACCTTGGTCTGCCCGTACACAGCTTGCACGAACACGTCTTCGGTGATGTGGTACCCCAGGCGCACGCCGTAGACCAGGCTGCTGCCGAAGTTCTTGGTGGCGTAGGTGCCGACGTAGGTGCCGAGCTCGAAGTCGTTCGAAGGGAACTTCGGCAGCTTGATGGGCCGGCGATCGACCTCGGGCACGATCACCTGTTCGTTCGGGGCTTTCTGGTCGGCCTTCTGTTCCTGCGCCTGCGCGGCCATCGGCACGGCGAACACGGTGGCAAGGGCGGCGAGCAGCGCCAGGGTGGCTGAATGATTTTTGCGCATGGTCGCTTATCGGCCGTTAGAAGAAGAAGGAAAGGCCTGCCGTCAGCGCACGGTACTGGCCGGTGCGGGAGTCAGACAGGTAGGCGGTGTAGATCGTGTAGTCGAGCCGTGCGACGAACCGGTCGGTCAGGTGGTACTTCACGCCGATCGTTGCGTTGGCCAGGTTCGAGTTGCTCGGCTCGGCCGACACGAGGCTGGTGTTCGGGATGTTCCTGAAGCGTCCGACGCCGATGCCGAAGAACGGCGAGAAACGCTCGTCGGACCAGGGTTCCGACTGCACGTTGACGTGCCAGAAGTTGGTGCCCGAGAACACGCCCTGCACTTGCCCGACAGTGGCTTCCATGCTGAGCGTGTCGCTCATCTTGTAGCCGGCCCAGAGCTTCAACATCGGCTCTTTCTTGAAGCGGCCCCAGCCGGCGCCGAACTCGGCGCGGCGCAGCAGGTAGTCGTCGATGGCGATGTCGCGGAAGCTCTTCGCGGCACCCGCCTCGGTGAGCGTGGTGCTGAGCTGGCCGCGGTTGACCCAGCCGACCTTGCCGCCGGCGGTGCGGACCTTGTACCAGTCGGTGTGGCGCAATTCGATCGAGATCCACTCTTCACGCGCGGCCACGAAGTGGATCGGGTAACCGCGCCCGGGGCCGGTGCGCAATTCGATGAACGGGTCGGTGATCTGCACCCGCTCTTCCTTGTCTTCGGCAGCGTGTGCGGGGGCCGCGGCGGCGAACACGAGCGCGCTCAGGCACAGCGAAAGCAGCGTGTTCGAAAAAGACTTGAATCCGGCGTTGTGGCGGCTGTCGAGTGGACTCATTGGGTGTTGCACGTGCCGGTTTTCGGGTCGGCAGGGGTAAACATGCTGTAGGTGGCGGTGCTGAATTCGTCTTGCCCGTTGGGCGCGGGGTGCGTGATCCAGTACTGGATCAGTTGGGCGTTAGGGTCCTGTTCGTTCGGGAAGATCAGGCCACCGCCGTGCAGCACGTTGAGCACCAGTGGCTTGGCAAGAAGTCGGCTCTGTGTGGTCGAGCCGATCACGACCGAGCCTTGCGCGGAGTAGAAGTTCTTGTACATGTCGGTGGCCCGGATCGTGTCCGGCGTGTTCGCCGGGTCGGCCAGGTCGACCGCCTGCGCATTGGCCACCACGCGCAGTGCACCCCCGGTGCCGGTGGTGTTGTCGTGGCAGCCCGAGCCGGCGCAGGTGTTGGTCGAGATCGCACCGCCGATGTTGATCTGCAGCTTCGCCAGAAAGATCGGGTTGATGCACTTCTGGAAGTAGGCGAACGACAGTTTCTGGCCCGTCACGCCGACCGGGTTGCTCACCTCCGGCGGGTTGCCGACCGGGTTGGTGCCGCCTCCTCCGCAAGCGGCCAGCCCGAGGGCGAGCAGGCAGGACGCTGTGATGCCCCGACCCACCCGCCTGCTTGTTTCAGCTCGATGCGCAGTCGTCATGGTTACGGGCAACCCCCGCTGATCCAGTTGGCGATGGCCGTGTACTTGGCGCTGCCGACCGGCAAGACCGCCGCGGTCTGGCCAACGGCGCCGGCCGGGTGCGGCACCGTCGAGGGCCGGCTGAGCAGGTAGTTCGAGGCCGGTTTGCAGGTGTCGGAGATCATCGACAAGGTGACGTTGTAGTCGCCTTCCGGGCTGCCGGTGAGCACGAAGCGGTTCTGGCGGAACGCCGTGCCCGCAGGCGTGGTCACGTCGCTGCCGATGGCCTGGTGGCAACTGGCCGCGCAGGTCGAGCGCAGGATCGGGAACACCTGCGCTTCGAACGTCGCCTGGCTCAGGCCGACCAGCGCTTTCACGCCGCCGTCGAACGGGTTGTTGTAGTACTGGCCACCCAGGTCCATCCACTCGGTGATGAGGCGCTTCTCGGCCGCGTTCAGCATCAGTGCATGGTTGGGCGCGGTGCCCGGCGGGTTCGGGTGCGTGGTGGTGGCTTCTGTGCCGGCCTTCAGCGTTTCACCGAACATGATCTCGGCCAGCCGGCTGCTGCGCGCCATGCCCGCCGCGTTGCCAGACATGGTCTCGACCAGCGCCGCGCCACGCACGATCTCTGGCACGCCGTCGCGGATGCGGGTCACCGGCAGACCGGTGGCCGTGTCGATCACCGGGTCGCCGAGCAGCAGTTCTTCGTACGACGTGACCCGGCCGGTGCCGGCGGTGGTCGAGCGCAGATCGAGCTTCTTGGTGTCGGCGTGGCAGGTGGTGCAGGTGTTGGCGCCATTGGTGCCACGCGTGCGGGTCCACAGCGGCGCGATGTGGACGGGGTAGTTGATCAGGCCATTGGCCGGCGCTGCGGTGACCAGGTCGTCGGCCGCGCTGGCGTTGCCGGTGTACTTGACCGAGATCGAAGCAAGTGCTTTCACGCCGGCCTTGCTCGTGTCGGCCCAGACGTCGGTGTAGGCCATGTCGGGGCCGAGATTGAGCGCGGTCGGGTCGAGGCGTGCACGCAGCGAGGCCATGGTTTCGCCCGACTGGTGGGCGCTCGACATGCTCGGCAGCAGCGCCGAAGGCAGGGCGTTGACGACCGCACCGGAGTTGAGTGCGCCGCCGCGGCGCGGGCTGTGGCAACCGTCGCAGGTGCGGCGCTCGCCCGGCCGCACCTGGATCCAGTTCAGGTGGGTCTGGATGCCGCGGCCCTTGGCGTCGACGATCGAGAACGCAAGCGGGGTGTCGGCCGGCACTTGCAGCTTGAACGAACCATCGGGTTCGACCGGCGCATAGCCCAGGATTTGCACCTGTT
>JANYFX010000296.1 GCA_025359585.1 Rhizobacter sp.
CCTCATTCACGATGCGCCGCCGTCGAGCCGCCCCAGCTTCGACGGCTTCGTCGGCCTGTACGCACCCGAGCAGCAGGTGGTGCTGCGCGCCGGCCTGGCGGCGGTGGTGGCGCAAGGCACACCCTACGACCAGGCCCACCCGCTCACCACCGTGCGCGGCCGCAAGCGCTGGGTCCGGCTCATCGGTCACCCGCAGCTCGAAGACGGCAAGGTCGTGCGCATCAACGGTGTGGTGCAAGACATCACCGAGGCCAAGGCGGCCGAGCTGGCGCTGGCCGAACAGCACCACCTGCTGACCCTGCTCGTGAAGACGACGAACGAAGGCTTCTGGTTCATCGACGCCGAGGGCATCACCACCGATGTGAACCCGGCGATGTGCGCGATCCTGGGCCGCGCCCGCGAAGACATCGTCGGCAGGGGCCTCTACGACTTCGTCGACGCCACCAACGCGTTGATCTTTCGCGAGCAGGTCAAGCAGCGCGCTGCCGGGGTGGCCGGTGGTTACGAGATCGCGCTGTCGCGCCCCGACGGCAGCCTGGTCGATTGTTTCAACAACGCCACCCCGATCTTCGACACCGCCGGGCGCCGCGTCGGTGCGATCGGCATGTTCGCCGACATCAGCGAACACAAACGCGCCGAGAAACAGCTTCGCATCGCGAGCGAAGAACTGGCCCAGAAGTCACACGCGCTGCAGGTCACGCTCGACAGCATCGCCCAGGGCATCGTCAGCATGGACCCCGACGGCCGAGTCAGCGTGCACAACCGGCGAATGCTCGAACTGCTCGACCTGCCCGAGACGCTGGTCAAACCCGGTGCCACGCTCACCGAGATCGCCCGCTTCCAGAACGAACGTGGCGACTTCGGCGAAGGCCAGTCGTACATCGCCCCCGAGGCGCGCCATTTCATCCGGACCTTGCAGCATCTGGAGTTGCCGCTGCTCTACGTGCGCGAGACCCGCGCGGGGAGGCGCATCGAGGTGCAGACCCGCCACCTGCCCGACGGCAGCCTGGTGCGCACCTACGCCGACGTGACCGCCTATTTCGAGGCCCAGCAGGCACTGCGCGAAAGCGAAGCCCAGATGCGCTCGCTGCTCGACGCCTTTCCCGGCTACATCGCCGTCGAAGACGCGAATTTCAACTACACCTACGTCAACGAGCGGGTCGCTTCGCTGCTCGGCTGGCCGCGCGAGGACCTCGTCGGCCGCTCGTCGCGCGAGGTTCTGGGTGAAGAGCGCTTCGCGCAGATCCAGGCCGTGGTGGCGCGCGCCGAAGGTGGCGAGCCGGTGACCGTGGAGAGCGAGTACGCCGAGACCACGCAGCGCCGCCACGCCTGGCTGCAGATCACCCATGCCGTGAGTGCCGACCCGGCCACCGGCCGGCACGACCATTTCGCGTTCGGCATCGACATCAGCGCGCGCAAGGCCGCCGAGGTGGCGCTGACCGACGCGAAAGAAGAGGCCGAACGCGCCAACCGCGCGAAGTCGGAATTTCTCTCGCGCATGTCGCACGAGCTGCGCACGCCGATGAACGCGATCCTCGGTTTCGGGCAACTGCTCGTGTCCGATCTGAAGCACCCGTTGGCCGAACAGCAGCGCGAACACGTCGGCGAAATCCTGCGCGGCGCGCGGCATTTGCTGAACCTGATCAACGAGGTGCTCGACCTGGCGCTGGTCGAAACCGGCAAATTGCAGGTCTCGCTCGAGCCGGTGCAACTCTCCGAGCTGTTGCAGGAATGCATGGGCCTGGTGCACCCGTTGGCGCGCGCCGACGGCATCGAGGTGAAGGTTCTCGACAACGCGGCGTGTGCCTGTTTTGTGCTGGCCGACCGCACCCGGCTGAAACAGGTGCTGCTGAACCTGGTGTCGAACGCGATCAAGTACAACCGGCCGCAAGGCCACGTGCACATCGCCTGCCATGCCGACACCGACACCGTGCGCATCGACATCGCCGACAACGGCCCCGGGCTCAGCGCCGAGCAGGCGGCGCGCCTGTTCCAGGCCTTCGAGCGGCTCGATGCGGTGCGCACCGGCGTCGAGGGTGCCGGTCTCGGCCTGGCGCTGAGCAAGCACCTGATGGACGCAATGGGCGGCGAGATCGGTCTGGAGAGCAGCGTCGGCGAGGGCAGCACGTTCTGGCTTCGTTTGCCCGGAGCACAGGCGCCGGTGGCGTTGCCCGCGACGGACCGCCCAGCGCCACCGGCCGCCCCCAAGCCCTCGACGCGTGTGCACAAGGTGCTGTACATCGAAGACAACCCCGTCAACGTGCTGCTGATGGAGGCGATGCTCGGCAGGGTGCCGGGCCTGCGGATGATCACCGCACCGCTGCCGATGCTCGGGCTTCAGATGGTGATCGACGAGCGCCCCGACCTGATCCTGCTCGACATCCAGCTGCCCGGCATGGACGGCTTCGAAGTCTTGCGGCGCCTGCGCCTCGGCGAAGCCAGCCGCAAGATCCCGGTCATCGCAGTCAGCGCCAACGCGATGGCGCGCGACGTGGAGCACGGCCTGGCAGCGGGTTTCGTCAGGTACCTCACCAAGCCGCTCGACATGCACGAGCTGCTGGCCGCGGTCGAAGAAGCGCTCGCCGCGCCTCGGTGATGGGTCAGTGATCGGCCGGGTGCGACGCGTTGAGCAGCTTGTCGGTGTAGGCGATGGCGATGGCCGAGAGCAGGAACGCGAGGTGGATGATGGTCTGCCACATCAACACTTCGGGTTTCATGCTGGCGGCGCTGATGAAGCTCTTGAGCAGATGGATCGAGCTGATGCCGATGATCGCGGTGCCGAGTTTCACCTTCAGGACCGAGGCGTTCACGTGGCTCAGCCACTCCGGCTCGTCGCGGTGGCCTTCGAGGTTCATGCGGCTGACGAAGGTTTCATAACCACCGACGATGACCATGATCAGCAGGTTGGAAATCATCACCACGTCGATCAGCGCCAGCACGGCGAGCATGATCACCGTCTCGGTCAGCTTCGGCGCCTGCTGGCCGATCACCACGCCGGCCGCGTCCTTGATGTCGGGAAACTGGTAGCCCATGCCGGTGACGAGCGAGTGCAACGCGGCCTGGCTGCCGAAGGCCGCTTCGATCAGGTGAACGAGCTCGACCCAGAAATGAAACACATACACACACTGCGCCAGAATCAGCCCGAGGTAGAGCGGCAGCTGCAGCCAGCGGCTCATGAAGATGAAGTTGGGCAGCGGCCGCAGCTTGGGCGGCCGGGGCGGGGGTGAAGGCGTGTGGTCCATGCAGGGTCTTCGAGAGAGAGTCCGGTCGCCGGAAATTGTAGTGGCCGCGCCATCGGCAAACGGCCGTCTGGTGGCAGAGTAAGGCCTTCGTAAGAGCGCATGACTATGGTCCGGCTCAGCCGCAGAATCAAAACCACGAGCCCACAAGGAGACTGACCCATGAGCGCCGCCGACAACCACCTCTACCCCCCGCCTGCTGCCCTCGCGAAAGCGGCGCACGTGTCGGGCATGGACGCCTACAACGCGCTCTGCGCCGAAGCCGAAGCCGACTACGCCGGCTTCTGGGCGCGCCAGGCCCGTGAGCTCATCAGCTGGAAGAGGCCGTTCACGAAGGTGCTCGACGAAAGCAAGGCACCGTTCTTCAAGTGGTTCGAAGACGGCACGCTCAACGCCTCGTACAACTGCCTCGACCGCCAGGTCGAAGCCGGTCTGGGCAACAAGGTCGCGATCATTTTCGAGGCCGACGACGGCAAGGTCAGCAAGGTCACGTACAGCGAGCTGCTGGAGCGCACCTGCCGACTGGCCAACGCGCTGCGCGCGCGCGGCGTGAAAAAGGGCGACCGGGTCGTGATCTACATCGGCATGTCGGTCGAAGGCGTGGTGGCCATGCAGGCCTGTGCGCGCATCGGTGCCACGCACTCGGTGGTGTTCGGCGGTTTCTCGGCGCAGAGCCTGCGCGACCGCATCGCCGACACCGGCGCGGTGATGGTGATCACCGCCGACGAGCAGATGCGCGGCGGCAAGCAGCTGCCGCTCAAGTCCATCGTCGACGAAGCGCTCGCGCTCGAAGGCTGCGAAGCGGTGCGCGACGTGATCGTCTACCAGCGCACCGGCGGCAAGATCTCGTGGAACGCACCGCGCGACAAGTGGCTGCACGACGAAGTGAAAGCCCAGGCCACGACCTGCGAGCCGGAATGGGTCGGCGCCGAACACCCAGGCGGTTATCGCATCGGCCACGGTAGGATATTCGATCACATGATGCTGGACGGTCTGGAAGAC
>JANYFX010000332.1 GCA_025359585.1 Rhizobacter sp.
CTGGCCGACACGCTGGGCCGCTCCGGCGAACAGCAGGCGCTGTCGCTGAAGCGTTTTTCCGAGACCCTGATCGAACAACTGCGTGCACTGTCGCAGTCGAACGACCAGCGCATGGCCGAGGTACGAACCACGGTCGAACAAAAGCTGACCGCGATCCAGCTCGACAACGAAAAGAAGCTGGAACAGGTGCGCGCCACCGTCGACGAAAAGTTGCACGCGACGCTGGAGCAGCGCCTCGGCGAGAGCTTCAAGCAGGTGGCCGACCGGCTCGAACAAGTGCACCGTGGCCTCGGTGAAATGCAGGTGCTGGCCAAGGACGTGGGCTCGTTGAACCGGGTGCTGACGAACGTGAAAACGCGCGGCATCTTCGGCGAAGTCCAGCTCGCCGGTCTGCTGGAGCAGGTGTTCACGCCGGAACAGTACGGCGTCAACGTCGAGACCGTGCCGGGCAGCGGCGCGCGCGTCGAGTTCGCGATCAAATTGCCGGGTCGGCGCGAAGACGGCGCGCCGCTCTGGCTGCCGATCGACGCGAAGTTTCCGCGCGAAGACTACGAGCGTCTGCTCGACGCTCAAGAGCGCGCCGATGCGCCCGGTTCCGAGGCGGCCGGCAAGGCCATCGAGCAGCGTTTGCGGATGGAAGCGAAGACGATCCGCGAGAAGTACGTGGCGCCGCCGCACACGACCGAATTCGCGATCCTGTTCGTGCCCACCGAAGGCCTGTACGCCGAGGCCCTGCGCCGGCCCGGTCTGATGGAAGCGCTGCAGCGCGAGTACCGCGTCACGCTGGCCGGACCGACCACGCTGCTCGCCACGCTGAGCAGCCTGCAGATGGGCTTTCGAACCCTCGCGCTCGAGAAGCGCTCGGCCGAAGTGTGGGAGGTGCTTGGCGCGGTGAAAACCGAGTTCGGCAAGTTCGGCGCGGTGCTGGCCAAGACCAAGAAAAAGCTCGACGAAGCGAGCAGCACCATCGACGAAGCGCAGACCCGCACCAACGTGATGACCCGGCGCCTGAAGTCGGTCGAGGCGCTCTCCGAGCCGCGCACACAAGTGCTGCTGCCAGGGGCCGAGGCCGATCTCGCCGACGACGACAGTGCCTGAGCAATCCGCACCCACGGCGGCCAGCGCCGGCCCGCACTCTCGCACGCTCGTCGCGCTGGTCGTCGGCCAGATCTGCCTGCATTCGTGCATGGCCGGCGTGCGTCTGGCGGCGCCGCTGGGTGCGTTGCGGCAGGGTTACTCGGCCTGGGCCGTGGGCATCCTGCTCGGCCTGTTCGCGGTGGCGCCGATCCTGCTGGCGCTGCCGGCCGGGCGGCTGGCCGACCGCCACGGTTATCACATCCCTTTGCGCGTAGCGGTCGCGCTCACGGCGAGCGGCGGGCTTCTGGCCTTGCTCTCGACCTGGCTGATGCAGGGCGATTTCATCGTGCTTTGTTTCGCGGCGATGCTGACCGGGGGTGGCTCGAACTTCGGGCTGATCGCGATCCAGCGCACCGCCGGCCGCACAGCGCGCGACGCCACCGATCTGCGCCGCGTGTTCAGCTGGCTGGGCCTGGCGCCGGCCTTGTCGAACGTGGTCGGCCCGGTGCTCGCGGGCGTGTTGATCGATCTGGGCGGGTTTCGCTCGGCCTTCGCCGTGATGGCGCTGCTGCCGCTGGCGAGCCTGTGGTGGGCGCGGCGCGTGCCGCAAGAAACACCGCCGCCGCGCACGCCAGAGCAACAACGGCGCAGCTCGTGGGAACTGCTGCGCGCACCCGGCCTGCGGCGCCTGCTGCTGGTGAACTGGCTGCTCTCGGCGAGTTGGGACGTGCACACCTTCGTCGTGCCGATCCTCGGCCACGAACGTGGCTTCAGCGCTTCGGCGATCGGCGCGGTGCTGGGTGTGTTCGCGGCGGCTGTCGCGTTGGTCCGGCTGCTGATACCGATGCTGGCGAGCCGTTTGCGCGAGGCCCAGGTGCTGGTCGCGGCGATGCTGGGCACCGGCCTGGTCTTCGCCGTCTACCCGTTCGTGCAGTCGGCCTGGATGATGGGCGTGTGCGCTGTCTTGCTCGGCCTGGCGCTCGGTTCGGTGCAGCCGATGGTGATGACCACGCTGCACCAGATCACACCGCACGACCGGCATGGCGAAGCGATCGCGCTGCGCTCGATGACGATCAACTTTTCGAGTGCGGTGATGCCGCTGATGTTCGGCCTGGCGGGCGCGGCACTGGGGGCCGCGTCGCTGTTCTGGGTGATGGGCGCGCTGGTGGCGGCCGGCAGCCTTCAGGCCCGGCGCATCAGCGCCGAGCCACCGCCGCTCAGAACTTGATGCCGGACGGGTTGGCGGCGCGCGTGGCCGCCGGCGACTCGGTGCTCGCCTGCTCCGGCGCGCGTGGCGGCGGGGTGCGGGCCACCACCGGTGCGGCGGCCGGATACTGGTAGTTCGCCGGCAGTTGCGACTCGCGCGGGTAACCGGCTGCGTCGAGGTACGAAGCCCAGATTTCAGGCGAGAGCCCGCGCAGGATCTGCGAGCCGATGCTCAGGGTGGGCGCGTCACGCCCGCCCGACAAACGCTCGAGCGCGTCGTTGTCTTCCGGCGTTTGCACTTGCCGTTCGCTGAACGGAATGCCACGTTGGCGCAGCAGGGTGCGCCCGGCGTCGCAAGGCTCGCAGCCGGCACCGGCCACGAACAGGGTGACCGGGTAGCGCGAGACGGCGCGGCGCAGATCGAGCGGCAAAGACACCTCGGAGGCACCACCGCGCGCGTTGATCGACGTGACCTTGCTGTCGGTGGTGATCGGCGGACGGTCGGTGTAGGTGACCTTGCCGTCGGGCCCGGTCACCTTGTATTGGGCGTGGCTGGAAAGCGCCACCAGCAACAACGGTGCACAGCGCAGCAACTTGAGCATCGTCTTCATCGTGTCTCCGGGCAAAACAGGGGATGGGCGAATCTACCGCACGCGGCAGCACGCTTCAAGCCGTGCGGGCCGCGCAGTCTGCGCAAGGTTGCCGGTCTTGCGCGACCGCGCGCATTGTTTGTCAGGCCAGGCCCTGGTGGCGCAGCAGCGCGTCGATGTTCGGCTCGCGGCCGCGAAAGGCCTTGAAGCTCTCCATCGTGCTGCGGCTGCCGCCGGTTTCGAGCACGTTCTGGCGGTAACGACGCCCGGTCTCCACGTTGAGCACACCGCCCTCGGCTCCGGCCGATTCTTCGAACGCGCCCCAGGCATCGGCCGACAGCACCTCGGCCCATTTGTAGCTGTAGTAGCCGGCCGCGTAACCACCGTCGAAGATGTGTGAGAAGGTGTGCAGCGAGCGGCTGAACGCCGGCGGCTGGATCACGCAGACCTCGGCGCGCACGGCGGCCTGCAGTTCCGCGATGCGCTCTGCGGCGTTGGCTTCGGTGTGCAGGCGCATGTCGATCAGCGAAAGCTCGACCTGGCGCAGCGTCTGCAGGCCGCTGTGGAAATTCTTCGCGGCCAGCATGCGGTCGAACAGCGCGCGGGGCATGGGTTCGCCGGTGTCGACGTGGGCGGTCAGGTGCTTGAGCACGTCCCACTCCCAGCAGAAGTTTTCCATGAACTGGCTCGGCAGTTCGACCGCATCCCACTCGACGCCGGAGATGCCCGCCACGCCGATGTCGTCGATCTGCGTCAGCATGTGCTGCAGGCCGTGGCCGAACTCGTGGAAGAGCGTGGTCAGGTCGTCGTGCGTGAGCAGGGCGGGGCGCTCTTTGCCGTCCACGATGGCCGGCGGCGTGAAGTTGCAGACCAGGTGCGCGACCGGCGTTTGCAGCGCGCCCTCGGGCCGGGCCCAGCGGCCGAGCACGTCGTCCATCCAGGCGCCGGGGCGTTTGCCGGGGCGGGCGTGGAGGTCGAGATAAAACTGGCCCACGAGCTGAGGCGCTGCATCGCCCGAGCCTTGGCGTTCGATGCGGAAGAAGCGCACGCTCGGGTGCCACACCGGCGCCGTGTCGGGCCGGATGCGCACTTCGAACACCGTTTCGATGATGTGGAACAGGCCTTCGAGCACCTTCACTTCGGTGAAGTACTGCTTCACCTCCTGCTCGCTGAAGGCGTAGCGCTTTTCCTTCAGACGCTCGCTGGCGAAGGGCATGTCCCAGGCCTGCAGATCGGGCAGGCCGAGTTCGGTGGCTGCGAACTCGCGCAGCTCGGCCAGGTCTCGTTCTGCACCGGGGCGCGCGCGGTGGGCTAGGTCGGTGAGGAAGCTGACCACTTCGGCGGGCGAGCCTGCCATCTTCGGCACCAGCGAGACCTCGGCCGCGTTGGCGTAGCCGAGCAGCACGGCTTCTTCCTGGCGCAGCTGCAGCAGCTCGCGCATCAGGGCGCTGTTGTCGAGCTCGGCCGGGCCGAACTCGCTGGCGCGGGTGGCGTAGGCGGTGTAGACCTTTTCGCGCAGCGCACGGTTCTCGGCGTACTGCATCACCGGAATGAAGCTCGGCATGTGCAGCGTGAATTTGTAGCCCGGCCGATCCACCGCTTGCGCAGCGGCGAGCGCGGCCTGTTTCACGTCTTGTGGCAGGCCGGCCACTTCGTCGTCGCTCGCGAAACAGGCGTAGCCGTCGGTCGCGTCGAGCACGTGTTCGGAGAACTTCTGCCCGAGTTCGGCCTGCCGGTCCTGCAGCTCGGCGAAGCGCGTCTTGGCCGCACCTTGCAGCTCGGCGCCCGAGAGTCTGAAGTCGCGTATGGCGTTGCCCAGGGCCTTGCGGCGCGGTGCGCTCAGGCTGGCCGAGCGCGGGCTGGCCAGCACCGCCTTGTACTTGGCGAACAAGGCTTCGTCGGCACCGACGCGGGTGTGGAAGTCGACGACTTTCGGCATGTTCTCGTTGTACGCGGCGCGCAGTTCCGGCGTGTCGGCCACGGCGCTCAGGTGCCCCACGGCGCCCCAGGCGCATGACAGCCGTTCGCTGGCCACGTCGAGCACGGCCGACAGCGCGTCGTAGTCGGGCGGCACGGCGTCGCTGGTGGCTTGGGCCAACGCGGCGTCGGCGTCGTTCAGCAGCGCATCGACGGCGGGTGTGATGTGCTCGGGCCGGATCTCGGCGAAGCGCGGCAGGCCCGTGGTGTCGAGCAGCGGGTTGGTCGTGGCCTTGAGTTCGTTCATCGTCTTTTGTCCTTCAGCCCGCATTGCGCTCGGCGGCTTCGATCGTGTTGACGAGCAGCATCGTTATCGTCATCGGGCCGACGCCACCGGGCACCGGCGTGATGAACCCGGCGACTTGCGCGACGCTCTTGAAGTCGACATCACCACACAGCTTGCCTTCGTCGTTGCGGTTCATGCCCACGTCGATCACCACCGCGCCGGGTTTGACCATGTCGGCGCGCAGCACGTTGCGGCGCCCGACGGCGACGACGACCACGTCGGCCTGGCGCGTGTGGTGGCCGATGTCGCTCGTTGCACTGTGGCAGATGGTGACAGTGGCATTGGCCTGCAAGAGCAGCAGCGCCATCGGCTTGCCGACCGTGTTGCTGCGGCCGACGACGACGGCGTGTTTGCCGCGCAGATCGATGCCGGTGCTCGCGATCAGCTTCATGCAGCCGTAAGGTGTGCAGGGCCGAAAGCCGGGCAGGCCGGTCATCAGTTCGCCGGCCGAGAGCACCGAATAACCGTCGACGTCCTTGTGCGTGGCGATGGCTTCGATCACCTTGTGCGGGTTGATGTGCTGCGGCAGCGGCATCTGCACCAGGATGCCGTGGATGCGCGGGTCGGCGTTCAGCGCGGCCACGCGGGCGAGCAGTTCGGCTTCGGTCAGCGTGGCGTCGTGTTTTTCGAACACCGAGTGAACGCCAGCGTCATGGCAGGCCTTGACCTTGTTGCGCACGTAGACCTGGCTCGCGGGGTCGTCTCCGACCAGCACGACCGCGAGGCCAGGTTGCCGGCCACGTGCCGTGAGCGCTGCGGCGCGTTGCGCGACTTCGGCGCGTATTTGCGTCGAGAGCGCGGTGCCGTCGATGGGTTGGGCCGTCATGAAAAAAGGACTCCGTCAACGAGAAAGGCCGCTGATGAGGCGGCCCTTCGTTCTGATGTGCGAGATGCGAAAGTGCTCAGACCTTGGCTTGTGCGCCGAGTGCGATCTTGAGCAGATCGGCCACGGTGTTGGCGTTGAGCTTTTCCATGATGTTGGCGCGGTGCGCCTCGACCGTCTTGATGCTGATGCCCAGGTCGTCGGCAATTTGCTTGTTCAGCCGACCGGCGACGATGCGCTCCAGCACCTGCGCTTCGCGGGTGGTCAGGCGCGACAGCAAGGCGTCGCGGCTGGCGGCTTCCTGGTGCTTGGAGAAGTCGACGCGCGCGCGGTCCAGCATCTTCTCGACCAGGGCGACGAGTTCGTCTTCCTTGAAGGGCTTCTCGATGAAGTCTTCGGCGCCTTTTTTCATTGTGGTCACGGCCATCGGCACGTCGCCGTGGCCGG
>JANYFX010000038.1 GCA_025359585.1 Rhizobacter sp.
AGCACCGCATCGAACATCTGCTGCGCCGTGTTCACGTCGATGCGCCGCACGCCCCGCGGTGTCGGCAGATGCACCGGGCCGGCCACCACGGTGACGGTGGCCCCCGCTTCGGCCGCCGCGCGCGCGATCGCAAAACCCATCTTGCCGCTGGAGCGGTTCGTGAGGCCGCGCACCGGGTCGAGCGGCTCGAAGGTCGGGCCGGCGGTGATCAGCACGCTCTTGCCGAGCAGCGATTTCGGGCGGAAAAAGGCGATGAGTTCGTCGAGCAACTCGACAGCCTCCAGCATGCGGCCGTCGCCGATCTCACCGCAGGCCTGGTCGCCATTCGCCGGGCCGAGCAGGGTGCAGCCGTCAGCGCGCAACTGCGCCGCATTGCGCTGCGTCGCCGGGTGCGCCCACATCTCGCGGTTCATCGCCGGTGCCACCAGCAGCGGGCAGCGCTCGATCGGCCGCGCCAGGCACATCAGGCTCAGCAGATCGTCGGCGCGGCCCTGCGCGAGCTTGGCGATGAAGTCGGCGCTGGCCGGCGCCACCACTACCGCGTCGGCTTCGCGGGTGAGGTTGATGTGCGCCATGTTGTTCGGCTCGCGCGCGTCCCACTGGCTGGTGTGCACGACGCGGTTCGACAAGGCCTGCAAAGTGACGGCGGTGATGAAGTGCTCGGCCGCTTCGCTCATCACGACCTGCACCGTGGCGCCGGCTTTCACCATCTCGCGCACGAAGTCGGCCCCCTTGTAGCAGGCGATGCCACCCGTCAGGCCGAGCACGATGTGCTTGCCGGCGAGTTCGTTCGACAAGGCGTGCTGGCTCACAACGGCGTCCAGGCGCGCGACAGGTCGCTCAGGTTGAACAGCACGCGCACCGCCTTGCCGTAGACCTGTGCGTGCGGCAGCAAACCCCAGACGCGCGAGTCGGTCGAGTTGTCGCGGTTGTCGCCCATCATCAGATACCGGCCCGCCGGCACCGTGCACGACCATTCGGTCGGGCCTTGCACCGTGCAGTGTTCGGCCATGCCGTCGGTCGCCAGCCGCCCCATCACGAACGGGTTGACCTTGATCGTGCGGCTGTTGCCGGCCACCGTTTCACGCAGCAGCCACTGGCCGCGGTCTTCGGGCGCGACCTGCGTGCCGGTGCCCTCGCTGATGACGGGGGCGTCGAACGGCGCGCCGTTGACGGCGACGGCACCGTTGTGAAACGTCACCGTGTCGCCCGGCACACCGACCAGGCGCTTGACGTAGAACTCCGACACGTCGAGCGGGTAGCGGAACACCACCACGTCGCCCCGCTGCGGCTGGCCGAATTCGATCGCGGTGTTGGTGAACGGCAGGCGCGGGCCATAGGCCAGGTGGTTGACGAGCAGGTAGTCGCCCACGCGCAAGGTCGGCTCCATCGAGCCGGTCGGCACCTTCGGCCAGTCGGCGACAGCGACACGACAGGTGAACATGAGAGCGACGACGACGAACAGCTCGGAGCCGAAGCTGACCCACAGTGGTTTCTTCTCGGGCACGGCACCGAGGCGGCGGGTCTTGAACTTCCAGGCCACCCAGCAGGCACCGGTGGCGAGCGTGGCCAGGGCAAGGATCTCGTTGATGGAAAAACCGATCTGCATCAGGCTGGGCTCCGCTTCAGACTAAGCACGGATTATCGGTGCGGCGCAAATGAGCTGCCCATGGTCAATCGGTGATCACGCCGTGTGCGGCTTCGTGTGCAGCAGCGGCTCGATCAGGTCGCGCGCCACCGGCCCCATCCAGTCGAGGTCGCCGAGCACCGATTGGCGCGGCGTGCCGCTGCGGTCGATCAGCACCGTGGTCGGGAACACACGCGGCGTCCAGGCGGCGGCAGCCGTGCCGTCGCGGTCGAGCAGGATCGGCAGCGAAAACGGCAGCACGTCGAGAAAGCGCTTGATGACGGGCGCCGCTTCCTGGTAGTTGACGGCCAGCACCACCAGCCCGGCGCGTTCGTGGCGTGTGGCCAGGAGTTCGAGCGAGGGCATCTCGGCGCGACAGGGCTCGCACCAGCTGGCCCAGAAGTTCAGCATCACCGGCTGGCCCTTCAGCGCGGCCAGGCTCCAGGTCTTGCCGTCCATGTCGGTCAGCGCGAAGGCCGGGGCGGCCTTGCCGTCGGGCCAGACGCGCACCACGTGAGCCGCACGCGCCACACCGGGCAAGGCTGCGGCCGCGATCGTGGCGAGCGACAGGCCCAGCACCTGACGGCGCGATCTCTGGCAATTCGGCAGGAAGTCCATGACCTGTATTCTGAGCGATACCGATGTAAGGTAGCGCGACTTTGCGCGACACCCTCGGCCGGTGTCGGGCAAGCCCGCCGCCACAACCACCGCACCTGCATGCACCGCACTCCCCGTTTCATCCAGAAGTCCGTTGCCGACGCCAGCGCCGACCTGGCCGCCGCAAAGCAAGCGCTGCTGCGCACGCCGGCCAGTGCTTCGCCCAAGTGGTTCTACGACCGGCTCGGCTCGCACCTGTTCGAGGCCATCACCGAACTGCCCGAGTACTACCCCACACGCACCGAAGCCGCCGTGTTCGCGGCGCACGGCGCGCAGATGGCCCGCCACGTGGGCGTGGGCGCCACGCTGATCGACCTGGGCGCCGGCAACTGCGTCAAGGCGACACGCCTGTTCCCGCTGCTGGAGCCGAGCCAGTACGTGGCGGTCGACATCTCGGTCGACTTCCTGCACGACGCGCTGCGCCGCGTGCAGCGCGAGCACCCGCAGCTCGACGTGGTCGGGTTCGGAATGGACTTTTCACAGTCGTTCGACCTGCCGCCGGCCCTGGTCGAACACCGCCCGGTGTTTTTCTATCCCGGCTCGAGCATCGGCAACTTCACGCCCGCCGAAGCGCTGGTGTTCCTGAAACGTGTGCGCGCACAGGCGCACGGTGGTGGCCTGTTGATCGGCGTGGACCTGGTCAAGCCCGCGCCGATTCTCGAAGCGGCGTACGACGACGCGCTCGGCGTCACGGCAGCGTTCAACCTCAACCTGCTGCGGCACCTGAACCATCTGCTCGGCAGCGACTTCGACCCGCGTCAGTGGCGCCACATCGGTCTCTACAACGAAGTGATGTCGCGGGTCGAGATGCACCTCGAAGCGCGCACCGCGCTCGTCGTGCGCTGGCCGGGCGGCGAGCGTGCATTCGAAGCCGGCGAGCGCATTCATACCGAGAACTCGTGCAAGTACACGGTCGAGGGTTTTGCCTCGCTGCTGCAACAGGCCGGCTTCTCCGAGCCGCGGCACTGGACCGACGAACGTGGCTGGTTCGCGGTGTTCTGGGCCAGTGCCGACTGAAACTCAGTGCTCGGCGAGAAACTTCGACAAGCGCTCGCGCGACGCCTCGCGCGCCTCCGGATCGCCGCCGACATGCACGCCCTGCCCGGGCGCCACGCCGTTGGGCACGTCTCTGCGCAAACGCACCGGGGCGCGTGAATCGAAGCCGTGGTACGCGCCGGCATAAGCTTCGATCACCGGCTTCGGCCCTGCGGCCACGCGGGCCAGTTCGTGGCACGGTGCGGCCGGAGTCCAGTCGTCGGCCTCGCCGACCAGCATCAACAAGGGCGTGCGGGTTGTGAAGCCGCGCTGCAGTTCGGCTTCACACCCCGGATAAAACGCCACCGCGAACGCAGGCTTCACGCTCGCCGCCGCGACGGCCGGGTGGCGCGTGTTGATCGCCGCCAACACCGTGCTGCCGCCGTTCGACCAGCCCAGCAGGCCAAGGCGTTGCGGGTCGACGCCGCTGCGGCGCGACAACCACGCCAGCGCCGCCAGCGCGTCGAGGCGGCGGTTGGCCTGTGTGACGCCGCGCGTGCCGACCTTCTGGGTGCAAAGCTCTTTTTCGCCACGCGGCGTGAGCGAATCCAATACCAGCGCATGAGCGCCCCGCGCGTTCAGCAGCGCGGCGTAACTGCGCATGCGCTCGTCGAGCTGGCCACTCCGGGCGTAAGGCCCACCGCAGCCGTGCAGCAACACGAGTGCGGGCGAATCGGCGTTCGGCATCGGCGCAGCGAACCAGTGGCCGAGCAGGCGTACCGGCTTGCCGGCGGCCACGTCCAGGCTGTCGAACTCGACCCGCTCCTGCGCCTGCGCTGCCGGGAGCACGGCGGCGGCGAGCGCGAGCACCGCAGCGCGCCACATCTCAAGCACCCGGCTCGGGCGCGACGATCTGCGCCGGCGATGGGTGAAAGCGCGCCATCGCAAACGCGTCGACATAACGCCCATCACGCAGGGCGTATCCCTTGAACGTTCCTTCGATCCGGAAACCGAAGCGCTGGTACAGGCGCAGCGCGACGTCGTTGTCGGTGTAGACCGTGAGCTCGATGCGCAGCGTGTTGAGCCAGTGATCTGCGTAGTCGCACAGCGCCGTCATCAGCGCGGTGCCCACACCCTGCCGCTGTGCCACACGCGCGACCGACATGCCCAGGCCCATCACATGCCGGCGCCGAAGCGCCAAACCCGGCGCATACAGGCCGGCCGAGGCGACGACTTCACCACCCAGCTCGGCCACCAGCGACAGGTCGGCCTTGTCGGCCGCGCCGGTGCCGGCAAGCTGCGCGGCCCAGCGCTCCTCGGTCGGGTACGGCAGCTGCAGCAGGCCGCCGTACACGGCCGGGTCGCTCATCAGCTTCGCGAGCGCTGCCGCATCTTTGGTCGTGACGCGGCGGATCGTGATCGTCATGCGGTACCCCCGTGTCGATCAGGCCCGCTCGGCGACCCAGGCCTGCACCGACGCGAGCGCCGCTGCGACCCTGGCGGGTTCGGTGCCGCCGGCCATCGCCATGTCGGCCTTGCCGCCACCTTTGCCGCCCACCTGCTGGGCCACGAAGTTGACGAGCTCGCCGGCTTTCAGCTTGCCGATGCGGTCGTTGGTGACGCCGGCCGCGAGCTGCACCTTGCCACCTTCGACGGCGGCCAGCACGATCACGGCGCTCTTGAGCTTGTCCTTGAGCTTGTCGAGCGTGTCGCGCAGCGTCTTGGCATCAGCGCCTTCGAGCTGCGCGGCCAGCACCTTGAGGCCGTTCACGTCGACCGCCTTCGAGAGCAGTTCGTCGCCTTGCGACGAAGCGAGCCTGCCCTTGAGTGACGCCAGTTCCTTCTCGAGCGCACGCACCTGATCGAGCACCTGCGTCAGACGGGCCGGCACTTCGGCGGGCGCGGCCTTCAAGGCGCCGGCGAGGTGTGCGACCGTGCCTTCGAGCGACTGCAGGTAGGCCAGCGCGTTGTTGCCGGTCACGGCCTCGACGCGCCGCACGCCCGCCGCCACGCCGCTTTCGGCCACGATCTTGAACAAGCCGATGTCGCCGGTGCGCTGCACGTGCGTGCCGCCGCAGAGCTCGCGGCTGCTGCCGATGTCGAGCACCCGAACCTCGTCACCGTACTTCTCGCCGAACAGCATCAGCGCACCGGTTTTCTGTGC
>JANYFX010000385.1 GCA_025359585.1 Rhizobacter sp.
GAACTGGTCGGGGCGCACGCCGCCGGGGTCGGCCGCCATCTGAAGCGAGGTGTCGGCGCTGCCGGCATGCACGCCGATCTGGGCGTCGGTCAGGCCCTTTGTTTTCAAGGACTGAACGTAAGCCGTCTGCGTGACGCGGTAGTACTCGTCGATGAAAAACGCGCGTGCCGGTGTGGCGGCCCAGTCCTGGTTCAGCTTGGCCGCCACCGCCTTCAGCAGACTTTGGTAACCGCCGTGGTCGCCGATCAGCACCACGTCGGTGAAGCCGTGCTGCTTGAAGCCGCGCGCGCTGGCGTCGAGCAAGCTCTTGAAGGTGGTGTCGGGGATCGAGACCGTGCCGGGGAAACGCATGTGCGAACTCGGCGGCGTGATGTTGCCTTCGGGCACATAGGCCACGACCGGCGCGACGAGCGCATTGCCGAGCGCTTCGGCGATGCGCCCTGCGAGCAGCTTCACGCGCACGTTGTGCTTGCCGAGCACCAGATGCGGGCCACTCTGTTCGGTGCCGCCGACCGGGACGATGATCGTGGTCTTGCCGGCGCGTTGGGCGTCGCGCAGCTCGGTCCACGTGAGTTCTTCGATGAAGACCGAAGGCGGCGCTGCATGGGCTCCCGCAGCCCACGCGAACAAGGACAGGGCGATCAGGATCAGGCGCATACGGGGTCTCTTCGATTCGTTCGATCAGCGCGGCGCGACACGCTGCGACAGCGGCGCGCTGCGGTAGTCGGGCACAAAGCGGCAGCCGGGGCCGAACACCGCTTCGAGGGGTGCGCAGCGCGCCGCGACGGTCTGCGGCGTGGGCTTCTCGCCGCGCTCGACCCAGGCCAGCAGCGCCTGCATCGCCGCCGCGTACTCGGGGTCGCTGAGGTAGCTGTGCTCGTGGTCGTCGGTGAAGGTCTGCACCAGGTGCTCGGCCGAGCCGGCCTTCTGCACCGTGTCGCGGAAGGTGGATTCGAGCTCGACGAACGCGACCGGGTCGTCGATCGCGTGCATGTTCAGCACCGGCACATCGATGCGGCCGCCGGGGTCGGTGTCGGCGCCGAACTGCGCCACGGCCTGCGGGTCGGTGGCGTAGCGTTGCACCCTGGTGTTCAGGGCCGCGTCGTCGGGCGAGCCGGTGTAGCGTGCGTTGACATTGCCGAACACGTTGCGGCCGCCGACGCGTTTGAACGCCACGTCCTGAAAGTGCCAGGTGGCCCAGTTCAGGTGGCCGATCAGCGAACGTTCTGGAATGCGAATGACCTTCAACAGGGTGTCGAGGTTCTGTTGTTGCGACGCGCTGCGCAACTCGGGCTTGAGGCGCAGGCCGGTGCATTGATCGACGCGCTTCGCCAGCTCGCCACGTGTCAGCGTCGCATCGAGCGGCAGGCCTTGCCAGAGCGGGTACGTCGGCTCGTCGGGCAAGGGGTGGTTGTTGCACAGGGCCTGGTAGACCACACGCAGGTCGAGCCGGAATTCATAGGACCTGGTTCCACCACCCAGCACGCCGCTGGTCAGCAACACGCCGTCGTAACTCTTCGGGAACATCTGCGCGCCGACTGCGGCCACACTCGCGCCCCAGCTCTGGCCGTGCAGGATCGTCAGGCGCGGTTTGCCGACCTGCTCGCTGAAGATCGTGCGCAGCCGTTCGGTGTCTTCGGCGGCGGCATGCACGGCCACGCCGCCTTGCCGGTAGGTCGACCCGGCCCAGGCGTAGCCGGCCTTGAGCATCACGGCCCAGCGCTTCAGGTCTTCGGCACTGCGCTCGGCCTTGGGCTCACCGAGCTCGGGGCCGCCGTGGGCGTGCAGCACCAGCACGCCGTTCCACGCGGCCGGCTTAGCGATCCAGTAAGACGCACCGGCGCTGTCCTTGCCGCTGAAGCAGAGTGTCTCGGAGGGCACGCCGGCCGGGCAGGTGACGGTGGGCCCGGCAGCTTGCGCGCACACCCATGAGCAGGCGAACGAGAGCAGGCCGGACAGCAGGCTTCGTTTCATCGGCGTGTGCAGTCAGGCGGCCAGCGCACGGCGCAATTCGGCTGCGCACATCGTCACCGCCGCGTTCGCTTCGTCGAGCACCTTGCCCATCGTGATGAAGCCATGGATCTGACGCTCGAAGCAGACGTAGCTCGCGCGGTTGCCGGCGGCGGTGAGCGCTTCGGCATAGGCCGCGCCTTCGTCGCGCAGCGGGTCGTAGCCAGCGGTGAGGACCAGCGCGGGCGGCAGCTTCGACAGGTCTTTGTGCAGCAGCGGCGAACTGCGCCAGTCCTTGTACTGGGCCGGATCGGCGATGTAGTGGCCGCTGAAATAGTCCATCGTGTCGCGTGTCAGCAGGAAACCCTCGCCGTTCGTGGTGTGCGAGGGCGCGCTGCGGTGCTGGTCGGTGGCGGGGTAGATCAGCAACTGGAACGCGATCGGCAGATCACCGCTGTCGCGCGCCGCAATCGAGACCACGGCAGCGAGGTTGCCACCCGCGCTGTCGCCGCCGACGGCCAGCCGCGAGGCGTCGAGTTTGAGTTCGGTCGCATGCGCGCGGACCCAATGCGTTGCGGCGATCGCGTCTTCCACCGCCGCCGGAAAGCGGTGCTCCGGGCTCAGCCGGTAGTCGACCGCCACGACCGCGCAGCCGGCTTCGTTGGCGAGCGCGCGGCACAGGCTGTCGTGCGTGTCGAGGTCGCCGATCACCCATCCACCGCCGTGGTAGTACACGAGCACGGGCAAGAGGGCGTTGTCGCTGGAACCCATCTGCCGGTACAAGCGCAGCGGAATCGGGCCGGCCGGGCCGCCGGCTTGCAGATCCCGCACCAGCGCGACTTCGGGCGGTGCGGGCTGCGTGACGCTGCGCCGGTCGCGGTAAAAGGCCCGCGCGTCGGCCACGCCGAGCGTGTGCGTGGGCGGCACTTTCCGTTGTTCGATCAAGTCGAGCAGGGCACGGGTCTGGGGGTGCAGCATGGTGGGTCCTTGGCCGTGGGTGGGTGTTGTTCGGATCAGAGTTGCCGCGACCTGGCCAGCGGCGGGTTCTTCGCAAAGTATCGCTGGATGCCGACCGCCAGCGCATGCACCAGTTGCGCCTGGTACTGCGGGTCGCGCAGCTTCGCTTCTTCTTCGGGGTTGGAGATGAAGGCCGACTCGACCAGGATCGAAGGAATGTCGGGCGCCTTCAGCACCGCGAAGCCGGCCTGTTCGACCGCGCCCTTGTGCAGCTTGCCGACCTTGCCGATCTGCCCCAGCACCTCGCCGCCGAGCTTGAGGCTGTCGCGGATCTGCGCGGTGGTGCTCATGTCGAGCATCGCGCGCATCACGCTCGGGTCTTTGGCGTTGATGTTGATGCCACCCACCATGTCGGCAGAGTTCTCGCGGTTCGCCATCCAGCGCGCGGCCGAGCTGCTGGCGCCGCCCTGGCTGAGCGCGAACACCGAGGCACCGCGTGCTTGTGGCGTTAGAAAGGCATCGGCATGGATCGACACGAACAGGTCGGCCTGCACGCGGCGCGCCTTGTGCACCCGCTCTTGCAGCGGCACGAAGAAGTCGGCGTCGCGGGTCAGCATCGCGCGCATGTTCGGCAGGGCGTTGATGCGGTCGCGCAGTTGCAGGGCGACCGCGAGCACCACGTCTTTTTCGCGCAGGCCGCTCGGGCCGACCGCGCCCGGGTCTTCGCCGCCGTGGCCGGGGTCGATGGCCACCACCACGAGGCGGTCGATCTTGTCCTGTGCTTGCGGGCTGAGCGGCGCGGGCGTCTGCATCTGCGCTTGCGGGATCGGCGCGGGCACCGGTGCCGCCACCGGCGCGGCGGCCAGCGGCGGGCCGCTCGATGCGGCGGCGCCGGGCGGCAGCAGCGGTTTGTCGACCTTGCCGATGAATTCGCCGAGCGCGTCCTGGACGCTCTTGGCCGCTTGCTGCTCGGCCGTTTCGCGTTCGCGGATCAGCGCCAGCAGCGGGTCGCGCTCGCGCGTCGGGAACAGGTCGAACACGAGCCGGTGCTGGTAGGCGGCGACCGGCGCGAGCGTGAAGAGCTGCGGCGCGGTCGGCTGCTTCAGGTCGATCACCAGCCGCACCACGCGCGGCTGGTTCTGGCCGACGCGCACACCGGCGATGAAGGGGTCGTCGGCGCGCACCTTGCCGACGATTTCGCGCAGCGCCGGGCTGAGTTCGAGGCCGTCGATGTCGATCACCAGGCGGCTCGGTGTTTCGGCCAGGAAGTGCTTTTCCGCCAGCGGCGCGTCGGACTCGATCGTGATGCGCGTGTAGTCGGCCGCCGGCCACACGCGCACCGCGACGATGCTGGCGCCGAAGGCCAGATCGCGTGCGCCGAGCAGCAGGGCGACGACGCCCATCGAGCGCAAGGCGGCGCGGCGGTTCTTCGTCATGCGATCAAGGCCACGCCGCGTGGCGTGTGCGCGGTCAAACGCACTTCGCGCTTGTCATCCAAGCCCGGCTCGATGTGGATGCGCAGGTCGGGCCCCGGCAGCAGGCCTTCGGCTTTTTCGGGCCACTCTGCGAGCTTCAGGCCGGGGCTGGCGAACACGTCGCGAAAGCCGGCGTCTTCCCATTCCTGCGGGTCGTTGAAGCGGTAGAAGTCGAAGTGCCAGATGTTCATCACACCGTTCGCCCGCATGACTTCGTAAGGCTCCATCACTGTGTAGGTCGGGCTCTTCACGCGGCCGGGCACACCGAGTGCGTGCAGCAGGTGGCGCACAAAAGTGGTCTTGCCGGCACCGAGCGTGCCGTGCAGTTCGATGAACGCTTCATGCAGCCCCGGGCGGTGCGCCAGGTCCGCAGCCGTGCTCGCGCAGGCGGCTTCAGTGGGCCAGGTCAGCGTGCGGGTCATTAATATCGACAAATGATCGGTGCTCGAAATGTGGAATCGGCTTTGGACACGGCCGCCTTGCTCGCCAACTTGCGCGAGTGGGCTGCGGCGGCCGGATTTTCCCAGATCGGCGTGGCCGATGTGGACTTGTCCCATGCCGAAGCCGGGTTGATGGAGTGGCTCGACAACGGTTTTCATGGCTCGATGGCCTACATGGCGGCACACGGTCTGAAGCGTGCGCGGCCCGCCGAACTGGTGCCGGGCACGGTGCGCGTGATCACGGCACGCATGGATTACCTGCCCCGCGACACGCCGCCCGACTGGCAGGCCATCGAGTGGTGCCGGCTCGAAGACCCGGCCCAGGCCACGCTCTCGATGTATGCCCGCGGCCGCGACTATCACAAGGTCTTGCGTGCCCGATTGCAAACGCTGGCCGAGCGGCTCGCCGCGTCGGTCGGCCCGTTCGGCCACCGTGTGTTCACCGACTCGGCGCCGGTGCTCGAAGTGGAGCTGGCCTCGAAGAGCGGCATCGGCTGGCGCGGCAAACACACGCTGGCGCTGAGCCGCGACGCGGGCTCGATGTTCTTTCTCGGCGAAATCTACATCGACCTTGCCTTGCCTCTCACCGAGTCGAGCGAGGCTCATTGCGGAAGCTGTAGCGCGTGCATCGACGTGTGCCCCACGCAGGCCATCGTCGCCCCTTACCGGCTCGACGCGCGGCGTTGCATTTCTTACCTGACGATCGAACATGCCGGGCCGATTCCCGTCGAACTGCGGCCGCTGATGGGCAACCGCATCTACGGCTGCGACGACTGCCAGCTCGTGTGCCCGTGGAACAAGTACGCGAAGGCGAGCCGCCTGCCCGACTTCGACGTGCGCGCGTCGGTGGGCAACGCGACCTTGCTGAATTTGTGGTCGTGGAACGAAGCCGACTTCTTGCGCTTCACCGAAGGCAGCCCGATCCGTCGCATCGGCTTCGAGCGCTGGCAGCGCAACATCGCGGTGGCGTTGGGCAATGCGCTGCACGCGGAAACCGACCCGGCTGCTCTCGAGGTCGTCGTGAGCGTACTGGCGCTGCGACGCGCTGCGAGCAGCGAACTGGTGCGCGAGCACGTCGAGTGGGCGTTGGCCCAAGCCGGTGCGCGGGTCGCTACTGCAAACCCGCCAGCACCGCCAGCCACAGCGGCACGCTGAGCATGCCGATCAGCGTCGACAGCGTCACCAGCCCGGCCACGTAGCCGCCGTCGCCGCCCATGCGCGCGGCCAGCACGTATGCGCTCGACGCGGTCGGCAGCGCGGCGAATACGACGATGATCAAACGCTGCTCGGGTGGCAACGCGAGCGCCGCCGTGAGGCCGATGGCCACGGCCGGCAACACCGCGTGGCGCACTGCCATCAAGGCTGCGGCCAGGCCCGGTGCGGCCTTCAGCTTGCCGAAGTGCAGGCCGGCGCCGGTCGCCATCAAACCGAGCGGCAGCGCGGCCAGGCCGATGCGCTGCAGCGTGGTCGCCACGGCCTCGGGAAACTTCAGCCCGGCGAGGTTCGCGATCAGGCCGGCGACCGTGCTCAGGATCAGCGGGTTGCGCAGCAACTCGCGGCCATAAGAGTGCCCGCCGTGGCGCGCCAGCGGCCACACCGCAGCCACGTTGCACAGCGGCACGCACAGCGCGATGCACAAGGCCATCCACGCCAGGCCCTGCGGGCCGCCGAGCCGTTCCGACAAGGCCAGGCCGATGAAGGAATTGAAGCGGAACGCGGTCTGCGCACCGGAGGCGTGCAGCCGTGCGTCCAAGCCCGGCCAGCGCCCAATGGCAAAGGCGATCACCACGCCGACCGCCACGGTGCCGACCGCGGCGGCCGCGAGGCTCAGCGTTTGGGCGGGTTGCAACGGGCTCTTCAGGATCGAGTTGAACAGCAGCACCGGGAACAGCAGGTAGTACACGAGCCTTTCGGCCGCCTCCCACACCGGGCGGTTCAAGGCGCTGCGGTGGCACAGCACGAAGCCCAGCACGATCAGCAGGAAGTCCGGCAACAACAGCAAGGCGTTTGACATGCGCGGAGTGTGCCAGCGCGCACAGGGCCGAAGGCCGCGGGGCAGGGTGAGCCCGCTGCAGGGCTTTGCCGAACTGGCCCTACACTTTTCTCCTTTGTTTCCGACGGAGATCGATTCGATGCAACGCCGCACCCTGATCATCACTTCCATCGCCGCCGCGAGCTTCTGCGTGGCCGGCGGCGCCTGGGCTCAGGCCTACCCCACCAAGCCCGTCAGGCTGGTGGTGCCGTTCGCGCCGGGCGGCACGACCGACATCGTCGCGCGTGTGCTGGCCGAGAAGATCAACGGCCCGCTCGGCCAGACGATGATCGTCGAGAACAAGGCCGGCGGCGGTGGCTCGGTCGGCGCGACCGAAACCTCGAAGGCCGCGCCCGACGGTTATTCGCTCGGCATGGCCACGGTCTCGACGACCGCCGCCAACCCGGCCATCAACCCGAAGATTCCGTACAACCCGCTGACCGATTTCACGCCGATCATCAACGTGGCGGCCACGCCGAACGTGATCGCGGTGCACCCGAGCTTTCCGGCGCGCGACTACAAGGGCTTTCTCGCCGAGCTGAAGAAGAACCCGGGCAAGTACAGCTTCGCGAGTTCGGGCACCGGCGGCATCGGGCACCTGCAGATGGAGTTGTTCAAGAACCTCTCGGGCACCTTCGTCACGCACATCCCGTACCGCGGCGCCGGCCCGGCGCTCAACGACACGGTGGCCGGCCAGGTGCCGATGATCTTCGACAACATGCCGTCGGCCCTGCCCTTCATCAAGGACGGCCGCTTGATCGCGATCGTGGTCGCCGCGCCGCAGCGCCTGGCGCAGTTGCCCAACGTGCCGACCTTCAAGGAAGTGGGCCTCGAGCCGGTGAACCGCATGGCCTACTACGGCATCTACGGCCCCAAGGGTCTGCCGAAAGAGGTGGTCGACAAGATCAGCACGGCGGTCAAGAAAACCCTCGAAGACCCGGCGGTGAAGAAGCGCATCGAAGAGACAGGATCGCTGATCGTGGGCAACTCGCCGGCCGAATTCGCGGCGCAGATCGCCGCCGAGTTCGAGGTCTACAAGAAGGTCGTGGCGCTGCAGAAGCTCACCTTGGAGTAAGGGCTGGACGGGACCCAAGCCAGCCAGGCGTCGATCGACCGTTTCATCGATGCGCTGTGGATCGAAGACGGTCTGTCGAACAACACGCTGGCAGC
>JANYFX010000419.1 GCA_025359585.1 Rhizobacter sp.
CACAGCGACATGAACTACCGCGGCGTCATCAACATGCTGATGATGTGCGGCTGCATCGGCAAGAGCGGCGGCGGCTGGGCGCACTACGTGGGCCAGGAAAAGCTGCGCCCGCAGACCGGCTGGACCGCGCTCGCGTTCGCGCTCGACTGGATCCGCCCGCCGCGGCAGATGAACAGCACCAGTTTCTTCTACGCCCACACCGACCAGTGGCGCTACGAGAAGCTCGGCATGGAAGAAGTGATCTCGCCGCTGGCCGACAAGAAGACCTATGCCGGCAGCATGATCGACTACAACGTGCGCGCCGAGCGCATGGGCTGGCTGCCTTCGGCACCGCAGCTTCAGACCAACCCGCTGCAGGTGGTGCGCGACGCGCAGGCGGCCGGCATGGAGCCGAAGGACTACGCGGTCAGGGGCTTGCAGGATGGCTCGCTCAAGATGAGCTGCACCGACCCCGACCACCCCGACAACTGGCCGCGCAACATGTTCGTTTGGCGCTCCAACATCCTGGGCTCCAGCGGCAAGGGCCACGAATATTTCCTCAAGCACCTCCTGGGAACAAGCAACGGCGTGCAAGGCAAGGACCTCGGCGCCGAAGACGCCAAGCCCACCGAAGTGGTCTGGCACGACAAGGCGCCCGAAGGCAAGCTCGACCTGCTGGTCACGCTCGACTTCCGCATGAGCACGACCTGCCTGTATTCCGACATCGTGCTGCCAACCGCCACCTGGTACGAGAAGAACGACCTCAACACCAGCGACATGCACCCGTTCATCCACCCGCTGTCGACGGCGGTGGACCCGGCCTGGCAATCGCGCAGCGACTGGGACATCTACAAGGGCTTCGCGCAGAAGTTCAGCGAAGTCTGCGTCGGCCACCTCGGCGTGGAGCGCGAGCTGGTGTTGATGCCGTTGATGCACGACTCGCCGAGCGAACTGGCGCAGCCCTTCGAGGTGACAGACTGGAAACGTGGCGAGTGCGAGCTGATCCCCGGCAAGACCGCGCCGAACCTCGTGGTGGTCGAGCGTGACTACCCGAACGTGTTCAAGCGTTTCACCGCCCTCGGCCCGCTGATGAACAAGGTGGGCAACGGCGGCAAGGGCATAGCCTGGAACACGCAGACCGAGGTGAAGCAGCTTGGCGAACTGAGCGGCCTCGTCACCGCCGAGGGCGTGACCTGCGGCATGCCGAAGATCGAGACCGACATCGACGCCTGCGAAGTGATCCTGCAACTCGCGCCCGAGACCAACGGCCACGTGGCGGTGAAGGCCTGGCAGGCCCTGGGCAAACAGACCGGGCGCGACCACACGCACCTGGCGATCCACCGCGAAGACGAGAAGATCCGCTTCCGCGACATCCAGGCGCAGCCGCGCAAGATCATTTCGTCGCCGACCTGGAGCGGCATCGAGAGCGAGACAGTCTCGTACAACGCCGGCTACACCAACGTGCACGAGATGATCCCGTGGCGCACCCTCACCGGCCGCCAGCAGTTCTACATGGACCACCCGTGGATGATCGCGTTCGGCGAGGGCTTCACGAGCTACCGCCCGCCGGTGGACCTGAAGACGACTGCCGGCATCCAGGGCGTCAAGCCCAACGGCCACCCTGAGATCGCGCTCAACTTCATCACGCCGCACCAGAAGTGGGGCATCCACTCGACCTACACCGACAACCTGCTGATGCTCACGCTGAGCCGCGGCGGGCCGTGCGTGTGGCTGAGCGAAGACGATGCCAAAAAAGTCGGCATCGTCGACAACGACTGGATCGAACTCTTCAACCTGAACGGCGCCATCGCGGCACGCGCGGTGGTGAGCCAGCGGGTCAAGCCTGGCATGGTGATGATGTACCACGCGCAGGAAAAGATCGTGAACACGCCGGGGTCGGAAATCACCGGCGCACGCGGCGGCATCCACAACTCGGTGACACGCATCGTGCTCAAACCCACCCACATGATCGGCGGCTACGCGCAGTTCAGCTACGGCTTCAACTACTACGGCACCGTCGGCACCAACCGCGACGAGTTCGTGGTCGTGCGCAAGATGAACAAGATCGACTGGCTCGACACGCCGGTGGCCGATGAGCTGATCCCCAGGGTCCAGGCCGAAGGAGAAGTCGCATGAAGATCCGCGCCCAGATCGGCATGGTGCTGAACCTCGACAAGTGCATCGGCTGCCACACCTGCTCGGTCACCTGCAAGAACGTGTGGACCAGCCGGCCCGGCATGGAGTACGCGTGGTTCAACAACGTCGAGACCAAACCCGGCATCGGCTACCCGAAGGAATGGGAGAACCAGGACAAGTGGAACGGCGGCTGGGTGCGCAAACCGAACGGCAGGATCGAGCCGCGCCAGGGCGCGAAGTGGAAGCTGCTGATGCGCATCTTCGCCAACCCCAACCTGCCCGAGATCGACGACTACTACGAGCCCTTCACCTTCGACTACGGCCACCTGCAGTCGGCGCCCGAGATGAAAGCGACGCCCACGGCCCGCCCGCGCAGCCTGATCACCGGCCAGCAGATGGACAAGATCGTGTGGGGCCCGAACTGGGAAGAGATCCTCGGCGGCGAATTCGCCAAGCGCAGCAAGGACAAGAACCTCGACGGCTTCGAGCAGATGCAGAAGGACATGCTCGGCCAGTTCGAGAACACCTTCATGATGTATTTGCCGCGGCTGTGCGAGCACTGCCTGAACCCGGCCTGCGTGGCGAGCTGCCCGTCGGGCTCGATCTACAAGCGCGAAGAAGACGGCATCGTGCTGATCGACCAGGACAAGTGCCGCGGCTGGCGCATGTGCGTGAGCGGTTGCCCGTACAAGAAGATCTACTACAACTGGAAGAGCGGCAAGGCCGAGAAGTGCACCTTCTGCTACCCGCGCATCGAAGCCGGCGAGCCGACGGTGTGCAGCGAGACCTGCGTCGGCCGCATTCGTTACCTCGGCGTGTTGTTGTACGACGCCGACCGCATCCAGGAAGCGGCCAGCGTCGAACACGACCGCGATTTGTACCAGGCGCAGATCGACCTCTTTCTCGACCCCTTCGATCCGAAGGTGATCGCGCAGGCGCAGCTCGACGGCATTCCCGACAAGTGGATGGAAGCGGCGCGCAAGAGCCCGGTCTACAAGATGGCGGTGCAGTGGAAGGTGGCGCTGCCGCTGCACCCCGAATACCGCACGCTGCCGATGGTCTGGTACGTGCCGCCGCTCTCACCGATCAGCGCCGCGGCCAACGCCGGCCACGTGGGCACGAACGGCGACATCCCCGACGTGAACCAGCTGCGCATCCCGGTCAAGTACCTGGCGAACCTGCTGACGGCCGGCGACACGCTGCCGGTGGTGCGCGCGCTCGAACGCATGCTCGCGATGCGCGCCTACCAGCGCGACAAGCACGTCAACGGCCGCATCAACCACGGTGTGCTGCAGCAGGTGCAGATCACGCAGGCCGAGGTCGAGGACATGTACCACGTGATGGCGATCGCCAACTACGAAGACCGCTTCGTGATCCCGAGCACGCACCGCGAATACGCCGAGAACACCTTCAACGTGCGCGGCGGTTGCGGCTTCACCTTCGGCAACGGTTGTTCCGAAGGCACGAGCGAAACCAGCCTGTTCGGTGGCGACAAGAAGCGCACCATTCCCATCAAGGCGGAGGTCTGACCATGTTCAAGCTCAACACGCCCCGGCCGATGACGAAGAGCCTGCGCGTTCTCGCGGCCCTGCTCGGCTACCCCGATGCGCGGCTGCGCGGCTTTCTGCCCGAGATGGGCGAGCTGCTGCGCGACGAAGGCGCGCTGTCGCAAGCACGCCGCGCTGAACTCGACACGCTGATGGACACGCTGCGTCGAGCCGATGCACTCGGCACCGAGTCGGACTACGTCGAACTCTTCGACCGTGGCCGCGCCACCTCGCTGCACCTGTTCGAGCACGTGCACGGCGACTCGCGCGACCGCGGCCCGGCGATGATCGACCTCGGGCAGACCTACGAGAAGGCCGGCTTGGTGCTGGCTGAAGGCGAGCTGCCCGACTACCTGCCGGCGGTGCTCGAATTCGTGTCGACCCAGCCGCCGGTCGAGGCCCGTGCCTTTCTCGGCGAGATGGCGCACATCTTCAACGCGATCTTCGGCGCGCTGCAGCAGCGCGAAAGTGCCTACGCCAGCGTGCTCGGCGCCTTGCTCGAACTGGCCGGCGAAAAAGCCCAGCCGGTCAAGCCCGCCGCTGAAGAAGCGCTCGACGAAAGCTGGGCCGAGCCGGTGGTGTTCGACGGTTGTTCGTCGAAAGGCCAAGCCAAACCCGGGCAGGCGCAACCCATTCATGTCGTTCGCAAAGGCAGCGTGACCGCCGCCGAATCGGGAGCAGCGTCATGAGCGGCGTTTACGGTTTTCTGTTTCAGGTCTACCCCTACGTCTGCTTCACGGTGTTCGTGATGGGCAGCCTGATCCGCTTCGATCAGAACCAGTACAGCTGGAAGAGCGACTCGTCGCAGCTGCTGCGCGCCGGTACGCTGCGCTGGGGCAGCAACCTGTTTCACTTCGGCATCCTGTTCCTGTTCTTCGGCCACATGGTCGGGCTGTTCACGCCGCACAGCGTGTACGGCGTGTTCATGAGTGCCTCGGCCAAACAGCTGATGGCGGTGGTGGCGGGTGGAATCGCCGGGGCGTTCTGTTTTGTCGGCCTGTCGTTGTTGTTGTACCGGCGTGTGTTCGACCCGCGCATTCGCCTGACCAGCCACCGCACCGACATCGCGGTGCTCGTGATCCTGTGGGTGCAGCTCGTGGTGGGCCTGATCACGCTGCCGTTTTCATGGCAGCACGCCGACGGCAGCGTGATGCTGATCCTCGCCGAATGGGCTCAGCGCATCGTCACGCTGCGGCCGGTCGATGCCACGCTGCTGAGCAGCCTGCCCTGGCCCTATCTCGTGCACATCGTGTTGGGCATGACGATCTTTCTGCTGTTCCCGTTCAGCCGGCTGGTGCACGTGTGGAGCGGCTTCGCCACGGTCTCGTTCCTGTTCCGCCCGCACCAGATCGTGCGCAGCCGGCGCCTGAACCTGCCACCCGGCCACAACGAACCGCGCCAGCCCGGCGCGAGTGTTTGACGCGCATCACGGAGACAAGACCATGCTGGTAGAGACTGTCGATTTCAGCGCTGCGGCGCAGGCCGTGCCTGTGCTCGTGGCGCGCATCAACGGCGTGGCTTTGAACAGCGCGTCGGAAAACCTCGCACCCGAAGAACTGCGCCAGCGTGCCTGCACCGAGCTGCTGCGGCAGGCGGCGATGCAAGCCGGCCTGCTCGACAGCGGCGACACCGCCGCGGGCGACGGCGTCGTCACCGAAGCCGCATCGGCGGCGATCGACGCCTGGCTGGAGCGCGAGCTGCCGGTGCCCGAGCCGTCCACCGAGGCTTGCGAGCGCCACTTCGCAGCCCAGCCCGCACGCTGGCGCAGTGG
>JANYFX010000423.1 GCA_025359585.1 Rhizobacter sp.
GGCTTCCAGCTCTGGGTGAACCTTGCGGCCAAGGACAAGATGACGGCCCCCGCCTACCGCGACGTGCCGCCGGCCGAAGTGCCGGCGATCACGCTGGCCAACGGCGTGTCGCTGCGTGTGATCGCCGGCCAGGCGCTCGGCGTGGCGGGCGCCGTGAGCCGCCCGACGACCGAGCCGCTGGTGCTCGACATCACGCTGCCGGCGGGCACGTCGTTCGACGCGGCGCTGCCGGCCGGGCACAACGCGTTCGTCTACGTTTACGGCGGCGGCACGGTCGAGGTGGGCGGGCAGGCCGTCGAAAGCGAACGAATGGCGATCCTCGCCAACGACGCTGCGGCCGATGGCGTGCGTCTCACGGCCACGACCCAGCCGGCACGTGTGCTGCTGGTCGCCGGCGCGCCGCTGAACGAGCCGATCGCGCAGTACGGCCCGTTCGTGATGAACACGACCGAGCAGATCCACCAGGCCTTGGCCGATTTTCAGCGCGGCGCCCTGGCAGCTTGACGAGCGTGTGAACAATCGCTGACGCGAGCGGCACCCGGCGAGGCGCCGCGTCGGCTACGCTTGCGTCTTTGTTTTCCAGGACGCCTGCATGCCGCGCCAGACTCTCGAAGAAACCCGCCTGCACCCCGCCATTCGCGACAAGGTCGCGAACCTGAACGCCGACACCGTGCACAACGTGCAGGCTGCCACCCTGTCGAACCCGGTGCTGGTGGTGGGCATGGCGCAGAACCCGTACTGCAAGCGCGCCCGCAAGGCGCTCGACGCTGCGAGTGTGCCGCACCACTACCTCGAATACGGCAGCTACTTCAGCCAGTGGAAACCCCGCGGCGCGCTGAAGATGTGGGCCGGCTGGCCGACCTTTCCGATGGTGTTCGTGAAGGGTTCGCTGATCGGCGGCTGCGACGACCTGAAAAAGCTCATCGACAGCGGTGAGCTGAAACGCCTGCTCGGCGAGTAGGCGCGTGCGCGTGCTTCGCCTTGTCGGTCGGATGGCGGGCGTGGCGCTGTGCGCGCTCGCCGGCCATGCGGCACACGCCCAGCCGCTGACCGAATGCCGTGTGGCCGGGCTGCGCCACAACGTGCAGTGCGGTGTATTGCAACGTGCGCTCGACCCGGCCCGGCCCGACGGCCCGAAGATCGATATCCACTACGTCGTGGCCCCCGCGATGGCGCGGCGCAAGCTGCCCGACCCGGTGTTCCTGCTGGCCGGCGGGCCGGGCCAGAGCGCGATCACGCTCGCGCCGAACATGCTCGCCTTGTTCGCGCGGCTCAACAACCGGCGCGACATCGTGTTCGTCGATCAGCGTGGCACGGGCAAGTCGGCGCCGCTCGAATGCGGCGATCCGCAACGCGAAAGCCTGGCCGAGCAGGCCGATCCGGAGCGGCCCTTCAAGCGACTGATGGAATGCAAGGCAGCGCTGCTGAAGCTGCCGTACATCAACGCACCGGGCGACCTCGGCTTTTTCACGACGACGCTCGCGATGCAGGACCTCGACGCAGTGCGCCAAGCGCTCGGCGCCGAGCGCATCAACCTCGTCGGTGCTTCTTACGGCACGCGTGCCACGCTCGAATACGCGCGCCAGTTTCCGCAGGCCGTGCGGCGCAGCGTGATCGACGGCGTGGCGCCGCCCGACATGGTGTTGCCCGCGAGTTTTTCGACCGACGGGCAAGCTGCGTTCGACAAGCTGCTGGCCGACTGCGAGCGCGAGCCTGCGTGCAGCAAAGCCTTCCCGACCTTGCGCGCCGAATGGGCCGCGCTGCTCGCCAGCCTGCCACGCGCCGTGTCGGCCGCCCATCCGCTGACCGGCCTGCCCGAGCGCTTCACGCTGACGCGCGAGATGGTGCTGGCCGCAGTGCGCGGCCCGCTCTACGCGCCGGCTTTCGCAGCCGCGTTGCCGGCGGCCATCAGTGCGGCGGCGCAGGGCCGCTTCGAAGCGCTGGTGGGCATGGGCTCGCTGATGTCGTCGCGCAAGGGTGCGCAGCTTGCAATCGGCATGCACTTCTCGGTGGTTTGCGCCGAAGATCTGCCCTTGCTCGACAGGGCGAGCGACAAGCCCGGCGCCGACTTCGGCGTCGATCAGGCCACGCTGTACCGGCGCGCGTGTGCCGAGTGGCCGCGTGGCGCGGTACCGGCCGCGTTCTACAGCGTTGCAGCGACTGCTTCGCCGGTGCTGCTGCTCAGCGGCGGGCTCGACCCGGCCACGCCACCACGCCACGGCGAACGTGTCGCGAAGCTGCTCGGCGCGAATGCCTTGCACGTGGTCGTGCCGAACGCCGGCCACGGTGTGATGTCGCTGGGCTGCATGCGCGACGTGATCTACCGCTTCGTGGACGCGACCGACGACAAGGACGCGCTCGCGGTCGACGCGGCGTGCGTGAAGGGCATTCCGCGACCGCCGGCGTTCGTGCCGATCGACGTCGCCGGGAGCGCATCGAAATGATCAGCATCCAGCACCTCGCCAAACAATTCGCCGCGCCGGCCAGCAAGGCCAAAGGCCTCGCCGGCGTGTCGCTGAAACGCCGCCCCCCTGCTCGTTTCGTGCAGGCCGTGAAAGACGTGAGCTTCGACGCGCCCGACGGCCACATCACCGGCCTGCTCGGCCCGAACGGCGCCGGCAAGACGACCACGCTGCGCATGCTGGCCGGTTTGATCACGCCCGATGCGGGCAGCATGGCGGTCGACGGCATCGACGTGGCGAGCCGCCCGCGCGAAGCGCTCGCGCGCATGGGCGTGCTGTCGGACTCGCGAGGCCTGTACCCGCGCCTGAGCGCGCGCGAGAACATCGTCTACTTCGGGCGGCTGCAGGGCAGGAGCGCCGACGCGGCGAACGCACGCGCCGAGAGCCTGGCGCACATGCTGGAAATGTCGGCGCTGCTTGACCGCCGCACCGACGGCTTCAGCCAGGGCGAGCGCATGAAGACGGCCCTTGCGCGCGCGCTGGTGCACGACCCGGCGAACATCATCCTCGACGAGCCGACCAACGGGCTGGACGTGCTTGCCACACGCGCGCTGCGCGAGAGTCTGCGTTGGTTGCGCACGCCGGCCGGTGGCTCGAAGTGCATCGTGTTCTCCACGCACATCATGCAGGAGGTCGAGCGGCTGTGCGACAGCGTCGTGGTGGTCGCGCACGGCCGCACGGTCGCCACTGGCACCGTGCCCAGCCTGCTCGCGCAGACCGGCGAGAGCGACTTCGAAGAAGCCTTCGTGAAGCTCGCCTTCGCCGAAGAGATTCATGCCCACGACACCACCCCGGAGCTGATGCGATGAAGCCGATGCAGGCCGTGCTGACGGTGTTCCGCAAGGAGATCAGCGACGCGTTGCGCGATCGGCGCACGCTGCTGACGGTGTTGGTGTCGTCGGTGCTGCTCGGGCCGCTGGTGCTGGTGGCGATCTCGGCGCTGGTGGCTTCGCTGGAGTCGCGGGCCGAAGCACGCCAGGTCTTCGTCGTGGGCATCGACAACGCACCGAGCCTGAAGAACTGGTTCGAGCGCCAGACCTACACGGTGAAGGCCGCGCCGGCCGACTACGAGAAACAGCTGCGCAACGCCCGGCTGACCGACCCGGTCGTGGTGGTACCGGCCGATTTCGAAGTGGCCTTGCAGCGCGGTGAATCACCCACCATCGAGCTCGTCTCCGACAGCGCCAACCAGCGCTCGCAGGCCGGCGCCGGGCCGATCGCGCGGCTGCTCAGCGGCTTCAGCCGCGAGCGCGCCACGCTGAACCTGGCGCTGCGCGGCATCTCGCTCGAATTGCTGGAGCCGATGCAGGTCGAGGACCGTGATCTGGCAAGCACGCAGACGCGCGCCACGCAGATCACCGGCATGCTGCCCTACTTCGTGATGATGGCGGTGCTGTATGGCGCGCTCAACGCCGCACTGGACACAACAGCCGGCGAGCGCGAACGCGGTTCGCTGGAACCGCTGCTGATGAACCCGGCCGAGCGCTGGGTGCTGGTGGTCGGCAAATGGGGCGCCGTCGCCAGCGTGGGCATGCTGATCGCGGTGCTGAGTTGTCTGAGCTTTCTGCCCGGCCAGTGGGTCTTGCGCAGCGACACGCTGGCCGCGATGTTCCAGTACGGGCCGCGCGAAGCGGCGCTGTTCCTCGTGGTGCTGCTGCCGTTCGCAGCGGCGGTCTCGGCCTTGCTGATGGCGGTGGCGATCCGCTGCAAGAGCTTCAAGGAAGCGCAGGCCAGTTCGACCGTGGTGATGCTGGCCGCGTCGCTGCTGCCACTGGTCAATGTATTCAGCCTGGGCGGCGATTCGCCGTGGCACTTGTGGGTGCCGGCGCTCGCGCAGAACGTGCTGATGACACGGGTGCTGAAGGGCGAATCGTTCGACACTGCGCAGGTGCTGGTGCCGCTGGTCGTGTGCGTGCTGCTGGCGGGCGTGTGCGTGTGGTTCGTGGCGCGCACGCTGCGCAGCGCGGCCGTGCGTTGAGGCGGGTCACCGAATCGCTCAGAGCGCCGGCTTCGGCATCCAGCCCAGCGTCTTCGCGTGCAGGCTCTGGATGTAGAGCCGGTCGGCGGTCTCGGTGACTGCCGTCGTTTCGGGGTAGGCGCCGCTCGGGTCCTGCAGGTCGACGAGCACCTTGCCCTCCTCATTGAACGCGAACACGTGGCCGTAGGCCGGGGGCACCGGCCACAAGGAACGCGGCAGGCGCATCACGAGCTTGCGCAGCCAGGGTTTGCGGGCGTTGTCGTCGATGAAGGCGCCGCGCGGTTTGGTCAGGCCGGTCCAGATTCGGCCGCCCTCGCCGCGCATCAGGTTGTCGGGGTAGCCGGGCAGGTTGCTCAGCAGCGGCACGGCGCCCGGCCCGGGTTGTTTGGCGCTGAGGTTCTGCGCGCCGACGGCAACCTTCCAGACGCGGTACTCGCCGGTCTCGCTGACGAACAGCGATTGTTCGTCGCTCGACAAGGCCACACCGTTGGCGAAACACAGGTCGGCGAGCAGCACGCGTGTGACTTTGGTGGCCGGGTCGTATTCGAGCAGCCGGCCAGTGGACTGGTGTTCGAGGATGTCGTGCACGCTGGCGATGAAGGTGCCTTCGAAAGCCTTGGCGCCGAAGCGGCGTGAGGCGTCGGTGAAATAGATCTTGCCGCTCTTTGCAACGACGACTGCGTCGACGTAACGGATGGCATCGCCCGGCACCGGCGAATCGACGCTGTCGGTCAACACCTCGGTCATCGAGCTGGCGCCGGAAAAGCTCACGCGCAACAAGCCGCCGTGCGCGCCGTACTCCGGGTCGGCGATGACCAGCGCGCCACGGGCGTCGAAATCGAAACCCAGCGGCCGCCCGCCCGTGGTCACGACGACTTCGCGGCCGCTGCCGTCGGGCCGCATGCGCACGATCGAGCCACTGGAGACTGCGGCGTAGACCCAGCCGTCGCGCACGACGATGTGCTCGGGGCCGGCGTCGTCGCCGAGGCCTAGGTTCTGCAGCCCGGCCAGTTTCTGGTTCACAGCGTGCGGCCCGACATAACCCGGTGCCGGAGCGGCATTCCAGGCGACGGGCGATATCGGCACCGGCCAGGCCAGCAGGTAAGCGACAGCGAGTATCAGCAGGCCCAAGAGCGACCAGAACAACAGCATGACCAGGTCAGGCACTCTTGTTTTCGCGCGCTTTCTTCGTGACGAATTCGGGCGAACGGCGGGTCGCTCGGTCGCGGTATGACGGTGCATGCTCATTCACAATCCTCGATCTTCCAAACGCAGGACCTTCCACGTGGACAACGCTTCCTTGCCCCAATGGCACTGGTGCCGATTCGACGAGCTTAGCGTGTTCGATCTGCAGGCGATCTACAGGGCGCGCCAGACGGTGTTTTCGATCGAGCAGGAATGCGCCTATCTGGACGCCGACGGTTTCGACGAAGCGTCGTTTCACCTCGCCGCGTGGTCGGCGGATCGTTCGATGCCACTGGCCTATGCACGTGTCGTGCACCCCGGCCAGAAGTACACCGAACCATCGATCGGTCGCGTGATCACGGTCACTGCGGCGCGGGGCTCCGGCCTCGGCCGCGAACTGGTGCGTCGCGCTGTGGCGCATTGCCAGGAAGCCTTTCCCGGCCAAGGCATTCGCATCTCGGCCCAGACGCGGCTCGAAGCGTTCTACGCGGGCTTCGGGTTCCAGCCCATCGGCGAGCCGTACATGGAAGACGGCATTCCCCACACGGAAATGCTGCTGCCCGGCTGAGTCAGCCCGGTAGCGTGGCGGCTTCGAGCGACACGATCCAGCGCATCGCCTGCTCGCGGCTCCTGCCGCACATCTCCATCGACGGCTGCAGCCCCGAACAACACGCCGGCCGCTCGGGCAAGCCGAAGATCAAACAGCGATTCGCTGCGTCGAGCTGCACGCAGCGCACGCCCGCCGGCTTGCCATCGGGCATGCCGGGGATCGGGCTCGAGATCGAAGGCGCGGTGCAGCACGCGCCGCACTCTGTTCGGCATTCCATGGCCAGAGCGTAACAAACGGGCTTCGCGCACACGCGCCCGGACCCTTCGGGTGACTTCCCCAGGCCCGCTGCCTACAATCCCCGTCTGCTCAAAAATCAGGCAATCCGATGTTGTTCCCGAAGCATTTCGACGTGATCGTGGTCGGTGGCGGCCACGCCGGTACCGAAGCCGCGCTCGCCGCCGCACGCATGGGCGCAGCCACGCTGCTGCTCACGCACAACATCGAGACGCTCGGGCAGATGAGCTGCAACCCGTCGATCGGCGGCATCGGCAAGGGGCATCTGGTCAAGGAAGTCGACGCGCTCGGTGGTGCGATGGCGGCGGCGACCGACGAGGCCGGCATCCAGTTCCGCATCCTGAACGGCTCGAAGGGCCCGGCGGTGCGCGCCACACGCGCCCAGGCAGACCGTGTTCTGTACAAGGCGGCGATCCG
>JANYFX010000433.1 GCA_025359585.1 Rhizobacter sp.
CTCGAAGAAGGCCGCATCGTCGCCGACGGCGCACCCGACGAACTGCTGGCCCGGCCCGAAATCCAGCGCGCCTACCTGGGCGTTTGAACATCGCAAACACGGAGACACCACCATGCTGTTCCCCACCACCATCGTCGGCAGCTTCCCGCAACCCGACTGGCTGATCGACCGCGAAAAACTGGCCGGGCGCTTTCCACCACGCACCCGCGCGCGCGAGCTGTGGCGCGTACCAAAGCAGTACCTGGAACAAGCGCAGGACGACGCCACGCTGATCGCGATCCGCGCGCAGGAAGAAGCGGGTCTGGACATCGTCAGCGACGGCGAGATCCGGCGCGAGAGTTATTCGAACCGCTTCGCGACCGCGCTCGAAGGGGTGGACCTCGACAACCCCGGCACCGCGCTCGACCGTTCTGGCCACCCGAACCCGGTGCCGCGCATCGTCGGCAAGATCCGCCGCAAGCACGCGGTCGAGGTCGACGACCTGAAGTTCCTGCGCGCCAACACCACGCGCATGGTGAAGATCACCGTGCCCGGGCCGTTCACGATGCTGCAGCAGGCGCAGAACGACTTCTACAAGAGCGAAGAAGACGCGGCGATGGACTACGCCGAAGCCGTCAACGCAGAGATCCGCGACCTGTTCGCGGCCGGCGCCGACGTGGTGCAGATCGACGAGCCCTACATGCAGGCGCGGCCCGAGAAGGCGCGGCAATACGGCCTGGCGGCGCTGAACCGCGCGCTCGAAGGCATCACCGGCACGACGGCGGTGCACATCTGCTTCGGCTATGCCGCGATCATCCATGCGCGCCCGAGCGGTTATTCGTTCCTGCCGGAGCTCGCCCAGTGCAGCTGCAAGCAGGTGTCGATCGAAACCGCGCAATCGCACTTGGACTGTTCGGCCTTGCAGGCGCTCGACGGCAAGCGAGTGATGGTCGGCTGCATCGACCTCTCCGACCCCGCGGTCGAGACGGTCGACACCATCGTGCAGCGCATCGAACGTGCGCTGCCGTACGTGAAAGCAGAAAACGTGATCCTCGCGCCCGACTGCGGCATGAAGTACCTGCCGCGCGAAACCGCGATCGGCAAACTGCGCGCGATGGTCGAAGCGGCGAAGGTGCTGCGGGCCAAACACGGCGGCTGAGTGCGATGTTGTTCGCCTTTCACCTGACCGACCGCGCTGACGCCGGGGACCTGCGCCAGCGGGTGCGGCCCGAGCACAAGGCCTGCTTGGCGCAGGTGGCCGAGCGCATCGCGTTCGCCGGCCCGCTGCTCGGAGGCGACGGCCAGACCATGCTCGGCAGCCTGCTCGTGATCGACTTCACCGACCGTGCCGCCGCGCTCGCGTGGCTGGCGCAAGAGCCGTTCACGCGCGCCGGCCTTTACGCGAACAAGCAAGTGCATGCATTCAACAACCTCTGGCCGCAGCGCGCGGGGTTCGTCGATCCACCGACCTGAGTTCGAACAACCCAGCACTGCGCGAGCAGACACACCAACAACGGGTCATGGCTGGGCGTGACTCACTTTGCAGGAGACAAGGCCATGTGCAGACTCTGTGACGAAGGGAAGCCCCAGAACCATTTCGGTTCGCGAAGAAATTTCTTCAAGACCGCCGCCGCCACCGGCGTTGCGGCCACCGCGTTCGACCTGCTCGCGGCCGGCCCGGCCGCGGCGCATGAAGACCGCGAGCCCGAAGAAAGCGGCCGACACGGCCGACGCTATGTGATCCGCGGCGGCGCCGTGATGTCGATGGACCCGAAGGTCGGTGATTTCGCGCAGGCCGACGTGCTGGTCGAAGGCAGGAAGATCGTGGCCGTGGGGCGCAGCCTGCACGCCGGCGGCGCCGCCGAGATCGACGCGCGCGGCCGCATCGTGATGCCGGGTTTCATCGACACCCACCACCACCTGTTCGAGACCGCGCTGCGCAGCTTTCTCGCCGACGGCATTTTGATCAACGACGGCTCGAACACACGCAGCGGCAACACGACCTACTTCGAATACATCCTGTTGAAGTTCGCGCCGGTCTACCGCCCGCAGGACGTCTACATCAACGAGCTGTTCGGCTCGCTCAGCCAGCTCGATGCGGGTGTCACGACGGTGCACGACATCTCGCAGATCCACCACTCGCCGCAGCATTCCGACGCCGCGATCCAGGGGGTCATCGAGTCGGGGCGGCGCGGTGTGTTCGGCTACTTCGAGAGCGCCGGCGCGGCGATTCTCGGTACCAACCCCGGCAACCAGTACCCGAGCGACGCGGCCCGCATCAAGAAGCAGTGGTTCTCTTCGAGCGACCAGCTGATGACGATGGTGATGGGCGGCGAGCTCTACTTGCCGGCCTACGAGAAGGCCTGGAAGATCGGCCGCGAGCTCGGCCTGCAGGTGGCCGCCCACGTGCTGTCGCCCTTCGGCATCCGCCCGATCTTCGACCTGCTCGCCCAGGGCAAGGGTGGCGACAGCGGCACGCTCGGCCTCGGGCCCGACAACCTGTTCGTGCACATGACCGGCATGTCCGATCTGGGCTGGAAGCGGGTCAAGGAAGTCGGCGCGCAGGTGTCGCTCGCCGTACCGATCGAGATGAACATGCGCCACGGCATGCCGCCGATCCTGAAGGCGCTGAGCCTCGGCATCGAGCCGTCGCTGAGCACGGACGTGGAGTGCACCTTGACGGCCGACTTCTTCACCCAGATGCGCGCCACGATGAACGTGCAGCGCGCGCTGGTGAACCAGATGGTGCTCGAGCAGGGAACGCTGTCGCCACCCACCCAGTACCCGACGCCAGCAGCCGGTGTGCCCGACCTGCTGACCACGCGCGACGTGCTGCGCTACGCGACCATGAACGGCGCCAAGGGGCTGCGGCTCGACCACAAGATCGGCTCACTCACGCCGGGCAAGGAAGCCGACATCATCATCCTCGACGCGAGCGCGATCAACGTCGCGCCGCTCAACAGCGTGCCCGGCGCCGTGGTCTCGCTGATGGAGCGCTCCAACGTCGAGACGGTGATCATCGCCGGCAAGGTGCGCAAGTGGAAAGGGCGGCTGCTCGACACCAACCTCGGCCGGCTGCGCACGCAGCTCGAAGACTCGCGCGACTACCTGTTCAGCGCGGCGGGCATTGCGCAGGACGTGTTCCGCTGAGCGGCGAGGGGCAAGCGGGGTTTCCCGATCCGGGAAACTGACATCCCGCACTTGTGGGGGTGTGCAATGCGCTGGCGGAACGGGATGATGATCACATGGACAAGCCCGCCGCCAGCCTCAAGAAACCCCGCTCCTCCTCGGACCTGTTCGGAGCGTTCTGCTTCGTCGTGCTGGTGTTGACGGTGCTCTACGCCACGCTGAGCATCGACTGATCACGACAGGCGCTTCACCCCCGTCAGCGGGCACGCGTAGATCGCGTTGCGCAGCGCCGCGATCGCTTCGTAGCGCGTGAAGGTGCGGCGCCACACCAGCACCACACGGCGTGTGGGCACCGGCTTCGTGAACGGGATGTACTTGATGTGCGGCTGGGCGTCTTTCGGCACGCTGAGCTGCGGCACCACGGTCACGCCCATGCCCGAGGCCACCATGTACTTGATGGTCTCCAGCGACGAACCCTCGAAGCTCTTGCGGATGCCCTCTGCCTCGCTGCTGGCGAAGCGCGCGTACTCGGGGCAGACCTCGAGCACGTGGTCGCGAAAGCAGTGGCCGGTGCCGAGCAGCAGCATGGTTTCGCTTCTCAGTTCTTCAGTGCTGATGCTCTTGCGTTTGGCCAGCGGGTGCAGCTTGGGCACCGCAGCCATGAAGGGCTCGTCGTAGAGCGGCGCCACGGCCAGGCCGGTGTCGGGGAAAGGCTCGGCCATGATCGCGCAGTCGAGCTCGCCGACACGCAGCATTTCGAGCAGCTTGGCGGTGAAGTTCTCCTGCAGCATCAGCGGCATCTGCGGCACGTGCTCGATCGCCTGGCGCACCAGGTCGGGCAGCAGGTAAGGGCCGATGGTGTAGATCACGCCCAGCCGCAGCGGGCCCGAGACCGGGTCCTTGCCCCGCTTGGCGATCTCCTTGATCGACGCCGCCTGTTCGATCACGGTCTGCGCCTGGCGCACGATCTCTTCGCCCAGCGGCGTGACGGTCACTTCATTGGCCCCGCGCTCGAAGATCTTCACGTCGAGCTC
>JANYFX010000435.1 GCA_025359585.1 Rhizobacter sp.
CAACCGCGTGCAGTTTCGCGACGCGGTTCGCGAAGCCATCGCGCAGGCCGAAGCGACTGTCGCCGCCGACGCGTCGGCGCGCCCGACCGTGGCGGTGCTGATGCTCGACCTCGACCGTTTCAAACACGTCAACGACGTGCTCGGCTATCGCTTCGGCGACCTGCTGCTCAAGCGTGTGGCGGAGCGCCTCGGCCAGCACAACCTCCGCGGCGACGACATCGTGGCGCGCCTGGGTGGCGATGAATTCGCGGTGCTGCTGCGCCACGGCGACGCCACGCTCGCCACCTCGGTCGCGCAGCGCATCACGCGCGCTTTCGACGCCCCGCTCACGCTCGAAGAACACACCGTCGACATGGGCGCGGGCATCGGCATGGCCTGCTGGCCCGAGCATGCGGCCGACGCCGACGTGCTGCTCAGCCGCGCCGAGGTGGCCATGTACGCCGCCAAACGCAAGAGCGACGGGCCGCTGATGTACCACGCCGCGATCGACGCCGCGAGCGCGCAGACGCTGTCGCTGCTGACCGAACTGCGCAGCGCCATCGACCGCAACGAACTGCGCCTGTACCTGCAGCCCAAGCTGATGCTCGAAACCGGCCGTGTCGGTGGTGCCGAAACCTTGGTGCGCTGGATGCATCCGCAGCGTGGCCTGGTGCCGCCGATGGAGTTCATTCCGTTCGCCGAACAGACCGGTTTCATCCGCACCCTGACGATGTGGGTCTTCGAAGAAGCAGCGCGCCACTGGCTGCGGCTGCAGGCCGAAGGTTTGCCGCTGGTGCTGTCGGTCAACCTCTCGACGCGCGACCTGCTCGACCAGGACCTGCCGCAGAAATTCGACGCGCTGCTCGTCAAACACCGCGTGCCGGCCGAAGCCTTCTGCCTCGAGATCACCGAGAGCGCGATCATGGACGACCCGCAGCGTGCCCTGGCCACGTTGAACCGCCTGAGCGGCCTCGGCTTCAAGCTCTCGATCGACGACTTCGGCACCGGGTATTCATCGCTCGCCTACCTGAAGCGCCTGCCGGTCGACGAACTCAAGATCGACAAGTCTTTCGTGCTCAGCATGGAGACCGATCTCGACGACGCGAAGATCGTGCGCTCGACCATCGATCTGGCCCACAACATGGGCCTTACCGTGGTGGCCGAAGGCGTGGAGAACGCCAAGGTCTGGGACCTGCTGCGCGAGCTCGAATGCGACGAGGCCCAGGGTTACCACATGGGCAAGCCGATGCCGGCGAACGAGTTCCAGGCTTGGTCGATAGGCTGGGCCAACAAGCAGCGGCCACGTTCGACCACCGGCACGGGTGCCGTCTTGCACTGACGGCCGCAGCGCCGCGTCTTCAACCGAGCTGCCGGCCCAGGGCCCGCGCCGCAGTGCCGAGCGCCGCTTCGCTGTACCCGGCATAACCGAACAACCAGCCATTGCGCTTCGCTTCGATGCAGTAGCGCGAGATCGGTGCGAGCTGCACGCCGACCTGCGCGGCGCGCTCGGCGAGTTCGGTGTCGCGCACACGCGCGTCGGACTCGAACGCCAGATGCATGCCCTGCAGGCTCGGTGAAAGCGTGATCGCGCTGTGCGTGGCACGCGCCAGGCTGTGGATCATCGAGGCCTGGCGCGCGCGGTAGAGCTCGCGCATGCGCCGCAGGTGGCGCAGCAAGTGGCCATCGGCGATGAAACGCGCGAGCACGTCTTGCGCGGCGCCTGGCGAGTGCCGGTCGCTCATCGCGCGGGCCCTCGTGAAGGGCTCGACCAGCACCTCGGGCAAGACCACGAAGCCGAGCCGCAAGCCCGCACCGAGCGACTTGGAGAAGCTGCCGACGTAAAGCACGCGCGCGTCGTGCGCCATGCTGCACAGCGCGGGAATGCGCTGCGGCCCGTATTGAAACTCGCCGTCGTAGTCGTCCTCGACGACCCAAGCGCGCTGCACCCGCGCCCAGTCGAGCAGCGCGCTGCGCCGCGCCAGGCTCATGCGCACCCCGAGCGGGAACTGGTGCGTGGGCGTGACCACCGCGAGCCGCGCGCGTGGCCAACGCGCGGCGGCGTGGGCGATGCACACGCCTTCGTCGTCCACCGGCACCGGGCGCACCAGCGCGCCGTGGCCGAGCAGGCTGGCGCGGATGCCGGGGTAGCCGGGGTCTTCGACCAGCACCTCGTCGCCCACGTCGAGCAGCAGGCGCGCGATCAGGTCGAGCGCCTGCTGCGAGCCGGCGGTGATGAGCAGCTGCGCCGCGTCGCAGCGAATGCCGCGCGAGACCAGCAGCCACTGCGCGATCGCGGCACGCAACGGCGGGTGACCGGCCGGGTCGTGGTAACCGGCGCAGGCCACGCGCTGCGCCACCGTGGTTTGCCGTTCGAGCCGCTGCCAGAGCGCGAACGGAAAGTCGTCGAGTGCTGGCTGGCCGATGCGAAAGGGCAGCGGCGGCACGTTCGGTGGGTTCCAGCGCAGGCCGGTTTCGGCGATCAAGCGGCCACGTTGTGACAACAACTGCTGGGCGGCGACGCCGCCACCCCGCGCCTTGCCTTGCACCGGCGCAGACCGTTCGGCGACGTAGGTGCCGTCGCCGACGCGCGCCACCAGATAACCCTCGGCCTGCGGGCGCTCCGCCGCCCACAGCACGGTGTTGCGCGCCACACCGAGCACACGCGCGTGTTCACGCGAGGGCGGCAGGCGCGCGCCGGGTGCGAAGGTGCCGGCTTCGATCGCTTCGCGCAAGCGCAGGTAGACCTGCTGGCGCAGCAGCGCAGGGGTTGGGGTGGCGCTGGCAACGGCTCTCTGCTTCGTCATCGATTGGCCCCTTCGTTCAGCACTTCAGTGTCTACTATGAAGAGCCAATTTCATCCGACCGACAGGAGCTTTCGATGAATCCGCAACCCGTGACCCTGAGCGGCCCCTTTGTGCAGCTGGTGCCGCTGACACTCGATCACGTTCCTGCCCTCGCGCGTGTCGGCCTCGACCCGGTGCTGTGGCGCTGGATCCCCACGCCCATCACCACCGTCGACGAGATGCACGCCTATGTGGCGAGCGCGCTCGAAGACCAGGCGCGTGGCTTGGCGCTCCCGTTCGCGATCACGGACGCGACCAGCTTCGAGGTGATCGGCTGCACGCGCTTCGGCAACATCGACGTGAAAAACCGGCGCCTGGAGATCGGCTGGACCTGGCTCGCGCGCTCGCACCAGCGAACCGCCGCGAACACCAATGCCAAGCGCCTGCTGCTCGGCCACGCCTTCGACGATCTGTGCGCGATGCGTGTCGAGCTGAAGACCGACGCGCTCAACGACAAGTCACGCGCCGCCATCGGCCGCCTCGGCGCGGTGCAGGAAGGCATCTTTCGCAAGCACCTGGTCACCGCCTCGGGCCGGGTGCGCGACACGGTGTACTTTTCGATCATCGACACCGAGTGGCCCGCTGTTCGGCGCACACTCGACGAGCGGCTCGCCCACCCCGCCACCCCACCACAGGTCTGACCATGTACCTTCCCTCCCACTTCGAAGAAAAGCGCACCGAGGTTCTGCAGGAACTGATGCGCGCGCACCCGCTCGGCCTGCTGATCACGCAAGGCGACAGTGGCCTGCAAGCCAACCCGATCCCGTTCGTGTTCGACGCCGATCCGGCCGGCGGCCCGGGCGTGTTGCGCGCCCACGTGGCACGCGCCAACCCGGTCTGGCGCGAAGCCCGCACTGACGCCGAATCGCTGGTCGTTTTTCAGGGCCCGCGGGCCTACATCTCGCCCGGCTGGTACCCGAGCAAGGCCGAGCACGGCAAGGTCGTGCCGACCTGGAACTACTGCGTCGTGCAGGGCCGCGGCGTGCTGCGCGTGATCGACGACGCGGCGTGGGTGCACGCCTTCGTCACGCGCCTGACGCAGCGCCATGAGGAAGTACAAACCCGGCCCTGGGCAGTGAGCGACGCACCGCCCGACTACATCGCGGCGATGCAGCGCGCGATCGTCGGCATCGAGATCACGCTGACCGCGCTCACCGGCAAGTGGAAGACGAGCCAGAACCGTTCGACCGCCGACCGCGAAGGCGTGGCGCGTGGCTTGGCACAACGCCCCGGCTCCGACGCGGCCGAGATGGCGGCGCTGGTCGCTGGCAGCAGCGCACCGTAAGCACGGCGGCCCGGCCGCTGCGACCCCGGCCGGCGCTGGGGCATCGTCTTTGCGGCATGCTCTCGCCTCGCTCCCGAACGCCACCGCCTTGAATTCCTCCGCTTCTGTACTGACTCCGCCCCAGCTGCGGGCCGCCACCGCGGCCGTGATGATGACCATCCTGCTGGGTGCCCTCGACCAGACCATCGTCAGCGTCGCCGTGCCCACGATCGCGCGCCAGCTCGGCGGCTTCGAGTGGATGGCGTGGGTGATCTCGGGTTACCTGATCGCCTCGACCGCCGTGACCCCGCTGTACGGCAAGTTCAGCGACCTGTTCGGGCGGCGCAAGGTGATGAGCTTCGCCATTCTGCTGTTCCTGATCGCTTCGGTCGCCTGCGCGCTGGCGCAGACGCTGCCGCAGCTCGTGATCGCGCGCGTGCTTCAGGGCGCCGGTGGCGGTGGTTTGATCACGATGGCCCAATCGGTGATTGCCGACGTGGTGCCGCTGCGCGAACGCGGCCGCTACCAGAGTTACATCAGCATCGTGTGGGCCGTGGCGAGCATGCTCGGGCCGGTGGTCGGCGGCGTGCTCACCGAGTATTTGTCGTGGCCGTGGATCTTCTGGATCAACCTGCCGGTGGGCCTGGTTGCGCTGATGCTGGTGCGCAGCTCGCTCGGCGCACTGCCGGTGAGCCGGGGCACGCCGAAGATCGACGGCGTGGGCGCCTTGTTGTTGCTGAGCGGCCTGACCGCGTTCCTGATTCCGATCACCCGCGTCGGCCAGGGCACGCCGTGGAACGACGCGGCCAATGCCGTCGGCTGGGCGATTGCGCTGGTGCTGCTCGCGCTCTTCATCGTGCAGCAGCGCCGCCACCCGGATGCGATCGTGCCGATGGCGCTGTTCGGCAACCGGATCGTGGTGGCGTGCTGCGCGCTGCTGTTCGTGTGCTTCTTCAACTTCATCGCGCTGTCGGTTCTCGTGCCTTTGCGCTTGCAGCTCGTGGCCGGTTATTCGGCGGCCGACGCCGGCCTGTACCTGCTGCCGATGACGCTCTCGATCCCCGCCGCCGCATTCCTCAGCGGGCGCTGGCTGTACCGCACCGGCCGCGTGTTGCCGGCGCAGCGCCTGGGCGTGCTGCTGGTGCCGCTCGGTTTGGCCACGCTGGGCTTCACGGCGCCCACCAGCGTGCTCGCGGCGGTGGCGCTGGTGGTGATCGGCATCGGCATGGGCCTGCAGATGCCGACCACCCTGATCACGGTGCAGCAGTCGGTGCCACGCGCGCAGGTCGGCACAGTCACCGCGTTGACGGCGTTCTTCCGCCTGCTCGGTGGTGCGATCGGCATCGCGGTGCTGAGCTCGATCGCGCTGCTGTTCTTGCGCGAGCACCTGCCGAGCGGCGTGAATTCGCTCAGCGGTGAAGGCCTGGGTGCGATGCTCGACGCGGCGCGTGCAAGCCATGGCACGTCGACGGGCAGCGACGACGCATTCAGGCGGGTCATGCATGTCAGCGCATTCGTGTCCTTGATCTCGCTGTGGTTGGTCACGCGGCTGCCGGATGTGCGGCTGCACGACGCGGCGGTTCCCAATACCGAAAAACCGGCCTGAACGTGATGCCTTCATGACGATCCGCCAGAGAATTTTCGGGCCCGCGTTCGGCTTGTTCGTCGCGAGCACACAAGCCTTCGCCGCGCCCAAAGTCGAAGACTCGATGGCGCAGCGTTTGCAAGCCTGCACCGGTTGCCACGGCGCGCAGGGGCGCGCCGCGAGCGACGGTTATTACCCACGCATCGCCGGCAAACCGGCCGGCTACCTCTACAACCAGCTGTTGAGCTTTCGTGATGGCCGGCGCCACTACACGCTGATGAACAAGCTGCTCGCGCCGCTGACAGACGAGTACCTGCGCGAGATCGCGAACCACTTCGCGAGCCTCGAGCTGCCCTACCCGCCACCTCAGCGCGCGACCGGCAGCGTCGACGCGCTGAGCCGGGGTGAAGAACTGGTGCTGAAGGGCGACGCGGCCCAGCGCATCCCTGCCTGCGTGCAATGCCACGGCACGGCGCTGATGGGCGTGGCGCCCGCGATCCCCGCGCTGATCGGCATGCCGCGCGACTACCTCAACGCGCAGCTCGGCGCCTGGCGCACCGGCAACCGCCACGACTTCGAACCCGACTGCATGGCGCAGGTCGCGAAGCTGCTGAAGCCCGACGACATCAGCGCGCTTTCGCAGTGGCTCGCCGCTTTGCCGGTGCCGGCCGGTGCGAAGCCGGCGACCGCTTTGCCGGCGGCGTTGCCGATTCGTTGCGGCGGTGTGCCCGAGGCCTTGCAACCCGCACCGGGAGCACGGCCGTGAAGCGACTGTTGGCGGGCGGCACAGCCGTGTTGGCGGTGACCGTGGCACTGCTCGTCGCTGCGGTCTGGTTCCTGAACGTGCGCGGCGAAGACCCCCTGGCCACGAGCGCCGAAACGCCAAACGCCAGCGCCGACCAGATCGCACGCGGCGCCTACCTCGCACTTGCCGGCAACTGCAGGGGCTGCCACACGGCCCCCGGTGGCGCGCCGTATGCCGGCGGGCGCGGTGTGCCCACACCCTTCGGCAGCGTGTTCGCCCCCAACCTCACGCCGGATGAAAAAACCGGCATCGGCGCCTGGTCAGCCGCCCAGTTCTGGCGCGCGCTGCACAACGGCCGCTCGCGCGACGGCCGCTTGTTGTACCCGGCTTTCCCGTACCCGAACTACACGCAGGTCACGCGCACTGACGCCGATGCCCTGCACGCGTACCTGCGCAGCCTGCCGGCCGTGGTGCAGGTGAATCGGCCGCACGAATTGCAGTTTCCGTTCAACAGCCAGGCCGCGCTGGCGGTGTGGCGCGCGCTCTACTTTCGGCCTGCGCAAGCCACGCCCGATGCGGCGCGAACGGCCGACTGGAAACGCGGCGCCTACCTCGTCGAAGGCCTGGGCCACTGCAACGCCTGCCATTCGAGCCGCAACGCGCTCGGCGCGACCCCCGGCCCGCTCGATCTGGCGGGCGGGCTGATCCCGGTGCAGAACTGGTACGCGCCTTCGCTGACCTCGGCGAACGAAGCGAGCGTGGCCGCGTGGGACACGCAGCACGTCGTCGCCTTGCTGCAGACCGGCGTGTCTCCGCGCGCTTCGGTGGCGGGGCCGATGAGCGAGGTGGTGAGCGGCAGCACCCAGTATCTGTCGGATGCCGACTTGAACGCCATGGCGGTCTACTTGAAGGCACTGCCGCAAACGCCGCCGGAGGCCCGCCCCGCGCCAGCGGCAGCCCCGTCGGCCGGCCCGGGCGCGAAGCTCTACGAGCGCCATTGCGCGGGCTGCCATGGCGATGCCGGCGAAGGCGCGAGCGGTGCCTACCCGGCGCTTGCCGGCAACCGCGCGGTCAACCTGCCGGTGGTGGCGAACCTCGTTCACATGCTGCTCGAAGGCGGGTTCCCGCCGGCCACCGCAGGCAACCCGCGGCCCTACGGCATGCCGCCGTTCGCGACCGTGCTGAGCGCGGAAGAAACGGCGCAGTTGCTGTCGTTCATTCGCAGCAGCTGGGGCAACACAGGCGCTGCGGTTTCAGCGCTGGAGGTCGAGCGCTTTCGCAGCTCGAAGTAGGCCTCAGCCGCCGCCGGGCCGCCCCAAGGCGGCTGAGCGCCCCCTCGGGGGCAGGAGCGAAGCGACGTGGGGGCGAACATCTCACTCCGGCTCGGAGCAGAACGTGTCGTCGGCGACGACACATTCAGAATCGACCCGCGCCGCGCCGCCGATGCCGCGCGTGAGCAGCCCGCTGCTCCGCAGCTTCGCGGCCTCGACGTGCGGCAGCATCAGCCACATCTGCCCGCGCTGTCGGGTGCGCATGGCCTGGCGCCCGGCGTCGTTGCCCGAGCCCCAGAAAAAGTCGGCGCGAATGGCACCGCGAATCGCGCCCCCCGTGTCTTGCGCGACCACCAGCCGCTGCAGCGGCAGGGACGACCCGGCAGGCGTGGGCGCCGCCATGTAGACCGGATAACCGAGCGGCGTGACACGCGGATCGACGGCGATAGAGCGCCCGGCCGTCAGCGGCACACCGAGCGCGCCGACCGGGCCGCGCGTTGGCGACTGGTCGGGCGCCACACGAAAGAACACGTAGCTCGGGTCGCTGCCGAGCGCGGCATTGCGGGGCGAACCCGGCACCGAGGATTTGGCGGGCGCCGTCGACGGCGCGGCCGCCTTGGGCGCCGGCTTGCGCTGCGCACCGCTGAGCAGTTGCTCGACCAGCGCATCCGAGGCCGCGCCGCTGGCGGCGGGTTTCGCGGCCGGCTGCTTCAAGCCGCGCGTGGTCACGCCCTCGGCAGCGCTGTCGGCTTCGGGCACCGCCGCATCGGCATCGCTCGCCAGCTCGAAACTGTCGGCTTCTTCCGGGCCGGCCGCGATGCCGCGCGTGCGCACCCGGTCCGGCCCCTTCGCCATCAGTTGCACCGGCTTGAACGGGTGGCCGTTCTGTTCGGCGTATTGCACGCGCAGCACGGTGCCGTCGCGCAGCCGGATGCGGCCCGAGCCCTGCACCTGCATCGCGTACAAGGCGAGCGCATCGTCCACGTAGGCGACCACCGGCGCGTCGAGGCGGCCCCCGCCCTCGATCTCTGCGCGCGTGCGGTACGGCAAGGCGCGCTCGCCGACCAGTTGAACGCGCCAGTTGCGGTCGCGCGTGTCGAGCTCGAAGCGGGTCGTGTCGAGCGCGTAGCTGCCGGGCTGGCGACCGGCAACGACGTTGAGGATTTGCCCGGTCTTCACGACGAACACGGTGGCGCGGCGTTGCGCTGCAGGAATGGCCTTCCAGTCGAGCGTGTACAGGTCGTTGGGCGTGGCGTAGACGGGCACGGTGAACGCGCCTTCGGCGCGCAGGCTGCCGTTGATCAGCGGCTCGTAGTAGCCGGTCACGTCACCGTCGCGGCTGGCGTCGGCGTTCAAGATTCTGAACAGCGCGAACTCCTGTTCGAAGAAGCGCCGCAACTCGGCCGGGTTGCGGTTCAGGCGCGCCGCCCGGGCGCACAGTGGCTTCCAGGCTTCACGTTTGGCGAGGGCGAGGCACGAGGTCTGGAAGGCGTCCCACGCGGTGTCGAGATCGTCTTGGCCCCAGCCCGGCAACTCGGCGAAGCTGCTGGCCTTGAACAGCGCGTTGCGTGTCTTGACATCGATGCCGGCGGCCTCGGCGCGCGGCGACAGCGCGAGGTTCGTCGGCGTGTCGAGGGTGCGGGCCGGCGTGGCCGACGACGAAGCCGGCGTGGCGGTCGTGCCTGGGGGGGCGGGCGCGCCGGTGCCCGCCGGCGGTGCGGCACAGGCGCACAGCAAGGCCGCCAGGCCCGCCAGCGTGGCTTCGCGCCAGCGCAGCGTCGCGGCAGCGGCCCGGTGGAGAGGGGGCAATACGGGAGTCGTCATGGCGTGGTCCGGGATCTCATGGGTTGACCCTAGAGCCTAGTCTGCGCCACATCAACTGACCTTCGTCAGAACGGGCCTGCAGAGGGGCCGAGCCACGGGCCGGTGTTACCTAAGTCATGCCTCGGTCGGCCGGGCGCTCGTTATTCTCGATGAAGTTCGCCCGACCGGGCTTGTGGAGAAGACGCATGCGCATGATTGCCGCTGTTGAAAGCGCCCGCCGGGTGCCGGTTCGTGTGCTGCAGGGGCTGGTGGTGGCTGCGGTGCTGTCGTTGGCAGGCTGCGCGGCGGGGCCACCCAAGCCGACCTCGGTCAAGGTCACGCTGCAAGCCTCGCCGACGGTGAACCCCGACGCGCGCAAGCGCGCTTCGCCGCTGGTCGTGCGCGTGTACGAACTCAAGTCGTCGGCCGGGTTCGACGCTGCCGACTTCCTGTCTTTGTACGAACGTGACCAGGCCACGCTGGCCGCCGAGATGGTCGGCCGCGAAGAGTTCACGCTGCGCCCGGGCGAGAGCCGGCCGTGGGAAAAGATCGTCGGCCCCGAGGTGCGCTTCATCGGCGTGATGGCGGCCTACCGCGACATCGAACGGGCACGCTGGAAGACGCTGATCCCGATCAAGCCGAACCTGAAGAACGTGATCACGATCCAGGCCGACGACATCACCATCTCCGGAACGGCGGTGACGCAATGAGCTGGCGCAGCCCGGTGGTCTGGTCGCAGGGCATGTTCCTGCAGCCGCACCACTTCCAGCAAGAGGCACGTTATGTTTCCCGGCTGGTCGACGCGCGGGCGCGCTGTGTGTCGCCCTATGCATGGGGCCTGGTCGAGCTGGTGCTCGACGACACGCTGCTCGCGCTCGGCCGGGTCGGCATCGCGCGGGCCTCGGGCGTGTTGCCCGACGGCACGCCCTTCGTCATTCCGCAGCTCGACGCGCCGCCCGCGCCGCTCGAGATCTCCGGCGATCTGAAGAGCGAACTCGTCTACCTGGCGCTGCCACTGAGCCGCGAGGGCGTTTCCGAAGTCGACTTCGGCGACACCAGCAGCCAGGACACCAGCCGCTTGGAGGCCCTTGAGGAACGCGTGCGCGACCACACCAGCGCCTCCGACGAACCGGCAAGCATCCAGACCGGCCGGCTGAAGCTGCGCCTGGTTCGCGCCAAGGATCTGAGCGACGCATACACCGTGATCGGCGTGGCCGAAGTCAGCGAGCGCCGCAGCGACAAACAAGTGCTGCTCGACCGCAGCTACATTCCGCCGGCCGTGGTGCTCGACGCGACCGACTCGCTGGCCAGCAGCACCCGCCTGCTGCACGGCCTGATCAGCCAGCGTTCGCAGGCGCTGGCCGGGCGCATGGGGCAGCTCAGCAGTGGTGTCTCGGAGCTCGCCGACTTCATGATGCTGCAGGTGCTCAACCGCGCCGAGCCGCTGTTCCGCCAGCACGCCAGCGCGCCGAATTCACACCCGATGGCGCTGTACACCGATTGCCTGCAGCTCGCCGGCGAGTTGTCGACCTTCGCCTCGGCAGCGCGTCGGCCGCCCGAGTTCCCGCTGTACCGCCACGACGATCTGCGCGGCTGCTTCGCGCCGGTGATCGGTGAGTTGCGCAAGATGCTCTCGGTGGTGCTGGAGCAGAACGCGATCCAGATCGAGCTGACCGAGCGCAACCACGGTGTGCGCACCGCCGTCGTGCCCGATCTGGAGCTGGTGCGCAACGGCGTGTTCATGCTTGCCGTCAACGCCCAGATGCCCCCCGAGCAACTGCGCCAGCGTTTCGTGGCGCAGACCAAGGTCGGCCCGGTCGACCGCATTCGTGACCTCGTCAACCTGGCACTGCCCGGCATCGGCCTGCAGGGCCAGCCGGTCGCGCCACGCCAGTTGCCCTACCACGCCGGGTTTTTCTATTTCGAGCTCGAACGTGGCAGCGACCTGTGGCGCCAGTTCGAGAAGAGCGGGAGCCTGGTGATCCACACCGCCGGTGACTTCCCCGGGCTCGAACTCGAGCTGTGGGCGATCCGCCAGTAGGCCTTCGTTCGCCGCCGCGCTGCCGCCCGATCCCTGAGGTGTTGCCATGAGTCCTGCCAATCCGAACGACCCGTTCAGCGACCCGTTCGCCGCGGTCGAAAACCAGCGCACCTTCGTGATGCCGAACCCCGGCGCGCGCACGCCGGCCACACCGCAGCCGGGCGCGATGCCGGGCGCCGGCACGGCCGATGTGGTGGCCGACCTGGGCGTGGCCGACACCGGCCTGAATCCGCTGCTGGCCTTGGCCAACCCGCTGCTCGCGGTGGTGCCGCAGATCCGTTCGACGAGCCACTTGCCCGACCCCGGCGTGCTGAAGGAATCGCTCGCGCAAGGCCTGCGCGAGTTCGATGCAAAAGCACCGCAACAAGGCATAGCGCCAGAGCGTGTGATGGCCGCCCGCTACATTCTGTGCACGCTGCTCGACGAAGCCGCCGCCAGCACGCCCTGGGGCGGCTCGGGGGCGTGGGGCCGCTACAGCCTGCTGGCGATGTTCCACAACGAAACCGGCGGCGGCGAAAAAGTTTTTCAGCTGATGGCCAAGCTGGCCGAGAACCCGGCCGCCAACCGCGACCTGCTGGAGCTGATCTACGCTGCGCTGTGCCTCGGTTTCCAGGGCCGCTACCGCGTTGTCGAAGGCGGGCTGGCGCAGCTCGAAGCAGTGCGTGACCGGCTCGCGCAAATCCTCAGGAAAGAGCGTGGTGCTTACGCCCAGCCACTGGCCGAACACTGGCGTGGCCAGACGCTCAAGCGTCGCCCGTTCCTGACATGGCTGCCGCTGTGGGTGACCGCCGCCGTGGCCGCCGCCGTGCTGCTCGGTTTGTACTTCGCGCTCTCGTTGTCGTTGGGCGGCGTGTCGGACCCGACCTTCGGGCAGATTCAGAGTCTGCGCCTGTTGCCACCCACACCCACCGTCGTGCAGCCCGCGCCCAAGCCACGCCTGGCGCAGTTTCTGGCGAGCGAGATCAAGGCCGGCCTGGTGGCGGTGCGCGACGACCTCGACCGCAGCGTCATCACGATCCGCGGCGACGGCCTGTTCGACCCCGGCAGCGCCAGCCTGAGCGACGACCGCGAGGCGCTGATGAAACGCATCGCCGAAGCGCTGGCGCAAGTGCAAGGGCAGATTCTCGTGACCGGCCACACCGACAACCAGCCGATCCGCTCGGTGCGTTTCCCGTCGAACTGGCATCTTTCCGAAGAGCGCGCGAAGGCGGTGCGTGCCATTCTGATTTCGCGTGGCGTGGCGCCGGCGCGCGTGGCCGCCGAAGGGCGCGCCGACGGCGAGCCGGTGGTCGCGAACGACACCCCGGCCAACCGCTCGATCAACCGGCGTGTCGAAGTGACACTGGTCGCGGCCCGAACGGGAGCGGGGTCATGATGAAGAAGCTGCTGGGGTGGATATTCAACGGCTGGGTGCTCGCGATCCTCGGGCTGCTGGCCATCTCGTTGCTGATCTGGATCGTCGGGCCGATCATCGGCATCGGCGAGGCCCGGCCCCTCGAGAGCACGACCGTGCGCCTGGCCCTGATCGGCGCGATCGTGCTGCTCTACGTGCTGCAAAAGTTGTGGAGGGCGTGGAGCGCGCGCCGCACCAACAGCGCGGTCGTCAACCACATGCTCGCCGAGGCGCCCAAGGGCGGCACCGACGCCGCCAGCGCCGAGCTCGCGACCATCAACGAGCGTTTCCAGAAAGCGCTGAGCACGCTCAAGCAGGCGCGCTTCGCGGGCAACCGCAGCCTGTGGTCGAGCGCGTCGGCGCGCGTCGGCCAGCGTTATCTGTACGAGCTGCCGTGGTACGTGATCATCGGCGCGCCGGGCTCGGGCAAGACCACCGCGCTGCTCAACTCCGGCCTCGAATTCCCGCTCGCCGCGAGCATGGGCGACGCGGCCGTGCGTGGCGTGGGCGGCACCCGCAATTGCGACTGGTGGTTCACCAACCAGGCCGTGTTGATCGACACCGCCGGCCGCTACACCACCCAAGACAGCGACCGCGACACCGACCAGAAAGCCTGGACCGGCTTCCTCGGCATGATCAAGAAGAGCCGGCCGCGCCAGCCGGTCAACGGCGTGCTCGTCACGGTCTCGGTGCCCGACCTGCTGACGCGCACTGCCGCGCAGCGCGCCGAATACGCGGCCGCCGTGCGCACCCGCATCCAGGAACTGCACCAGCACCTCGGCATCCGTTTCCCGATCTACCTGCTCGTCACCAAGACCGACCTGCTCGCCGGTTTCATGGACTACCTGGGCGACGCCGGCAAAGACGTGCGCCAAGACCCGTGGGGCTTCACCTTCGCGCTCGACGCGCAGCAGCGCACCGACCCGAGCTCGCTGCCGCAAGAGTTCGACCTGCTGCAAGCGCGCCTCACCGACGGCCTGATCGACCGCCTGCAAAGCGAGCGCGACCCGGCGCGGCGCGCCCGCATCTACGCCTTCCCGCAGCAGTTCGCGGGGCTGCGAAATGTGCTCAAGGAGTTCGTTGACAAGGTGTTCTCGCCGTCGCAGTTCGAAGAGCGCCCGCTGCTGCGTGGTGTGTACTTCATCAGCGGCACGCAGGAAGGCACACCGATCGACCGTTTGCTCGGCACGATCGCGCGCAACTACCGGCTGGCGCGCACGCCGGTGCCGGCGAACCAGTCCAGTGGCAAGAGTTTTTTCCTGTCGCGCCTGCTGCAGGAAGTGGTGTTCAGCGAAGCCGAACTCGCTGGAACGAACCTGAAGTGGGAACGCCGGCGCTCGCTGCTCGCGGCCGGCGGTTATGCGCTGATCGGCGTGGTGTTCCTCGGCGCCGCCACCGCCTGGACGGTGAGCTACCTGAACAACCGCAAGTACGTGGCCGAGGTCAGCGCCAAGGTCGACAGCGTGCGCCAGCTGGTGCAGGCCACGCCCAACCGCGCTTCTTCCGACATCCAGATCCTGCTGCCGGCGCTGGCCGCCACCAAGGCGCTGGCGGTCGAAGAACAGGCCAGCGTACCTTGGTCGTTAGGCTTCGGCCTGTACCAGGGTCGCAAGCTCGACTCGGCCACGCAGCAGGTCTACAAACGCATGCTCGTCGATGCGGTGCAGCCGCGCATCGCGCTGCGGGTGGAAGAGCAGCTCAAGAACAGCTTCGACAACCCCGAAGCGCAGTACGAGGTGCTCAAGACCTATTTGATGCTGCAGGACCCGGAGCACTTCGACGCCCAGGTGCTCAGGCTCTACGTGATGACCGACTGGGAGCTGAACCTGCCGCGCGACGTGACGATCGAGCAGCGCGCCGCGCTCGAGTCGCACCTCGACGCGCTGCTGGCGCAAGGCGCCACCGTGTCGCCGCTGCCCGAAGACAAGGCCCTGGTCGCCCAGGTGCGCGCCAAGCTCGCTTCGGTGCCGCTGGCGCAGCGTGTCTACAACCGGATTCGCCGCGAAGGCGTGGGCGCCGAGATTCCCGAGTTCAGCATCGCCAAGGCGGCGGGCACGAGCGCGGCACTCGTGTTCACGCGCGCCAGCGGCGCGCCGATCACGCGTGGCGTGCCGGGGCTGTTCACCTACGACGGGTACCACAAGGGCTTTCAGCCGGTGGTCGAAAAAACCACCAAGCAGTTGCGCGACGAAGAAGGCTGGGTGCTCGGCCTGCCCGAAGCGTCGCGCTCGGCCGTGTTGCGCGACCCGCTCGCGCTCGGCCGGCTCACCGACGAAGTGCGGCGCGCCTACCTGATCGACTACGCCAAGCAGTGGGAGGCCTACATCGCCGACATCCGCATGCTCCCGATGGGCAACCTGGCGCAGTCGGTGCAGATGGCGCGCATTCTCTCGGCGCCCGACAACCCGCTCGGGCCGTTGATGCGCGCGCTCGTCAAGGAAACCACGCTGACGGCGGTCGAGTCGAAAAACGTGGTGGAGCAGGCCGGTGACAAGGCCAAGAGCACGATCCAGCAATCGCGCGAACAGCTGATTCGCATGCTGGGCGACAAGAACGCGCCTGCGGCAGCGCCGGTCGCACGCATCGAAAGCCTGGTGGACGACCGCTTCGAAGGCCTGCGCCAGCTCGTCAAACCCGGCGCCGCCGGTGGCCCGGCACCGATAGACGGCACCATCGCCCTGATCAACGAGGTCTACGCGCTTCTGAACGCGGCCGACACCGCCGTGAAAGGTGGCAATGCACCACCGCCGTCGGAAGTGCCGAACAAGGTCAAGGCCGAAGCGGCGCGGCTGCCCGAGCCGGTGCGTGGGCTGCTGAACACGCTCTCGGCCAGTGGCAGCACCGCGGCGATGGGTGCGGCGCGTGCCAACCTGAGCAGCTCGGTCAACTCGGGCATCGGCGAGTTCTGCCGCCAGGCGATCCAGGGCCGTTACCCGTTCTCGCGCAGCAGCAAGACCGACGTGACACAAGACGACTTCTCGCGGTTGTTTTCGCCCGGCGGCCTGTTCGACGAGTTCTTCCAGAAGAACCTCGCCGCGCTCGTCGACACCAACACGCGGCCGTGGAGCTTTCGCACCCTCGGCGAAGGCACGATGGGCAAGGACACCGGCATGCTGGCGCAGTTCCAGCGCGCGCAGGTGATCCGCGACACCTTCTTCCGCTCGGGCGGCAAGGCGGCCGGCTTGCGGCTCGACTTCAAACCGCAGGAGATGGACGAGTCGATCACGCAGTTCACGCTCGACCTCGACGGCCAGCTCGTGAAGTACGCGCACGGCCCGCAGATTCCGACCGCCGTGCAGTGGCCTGGCCCGAAGGGCAGCACCCAGGTCCGGGTGCAGTTGCAGCCGGCGCTGGCGGGTGGCACGTCGGGGCTGGTGACCGAAGGGCCTTGGGCGCTGTTCCGCATGTTCGACCAGCTCAGCCTGGTGCAGTCGGGCGGGCCGGAGCGCTTCAAGGTCACCTTCAATGTGGACAACCGCAAAGCCACGTTCGAGGTCACCGCGAGCAGTGTCGTGAACCCGTTCAAGCTGCCCGAACTCGCAGCGTTCGGCTGCCCTAACTCCATCTGAGTGCGGTGGGTTGTCCGTGAATCAGCACCCCGGCATCGAGCCTGCCCCCGCCTGGTTCGGCAAGATCGCCTGCCTGGGCGACTTCGCCAGCCGCCGCCTGCCACAAGACACCGCGCAGGTGTTCGACACCTGGCTCGCGCGCGGTGTCGAGTCCAGCCGCGCCCAGCTCGGCGACCGCTGGATGAACGTCTACCTGACGAGCCCGCTGTGGCGCTTTGCGCTCGCACCCGGTGTGCTCGATGCGCGCTGGTGGTTCGGCGTGCTGATGCCGAGCGTGGACAACGTCGGCCGCTACTTCCCGCTGCTGGTCACGCAGCCCTGCAACGAAGCGCCGCATGACGGCGATGGCCTGAACCAGCTCGAGCGCTGGTTTTCGCAGATCGCACGCGCCGCGCTCGGCACGCTGCAGCCGGGCGGCAGCCTGGAACAGTTCGAGACCGAGCTCGCCCAGACGCCGCGACTGGCGGCCGCCGCACCGGCTGCGCCGTGGGCTGCGGCACAATGGCCCGAACGCAGCCGCCACGAACTGGAGAGCGGCGTGACGCTGGCGCAATGCCTGAACGAGTTGGCGGTGGTCGAGAGCCTGCGGCGCTTTCGAGGTTGCTCGTTGTGGTGGTCGTTGCGCCCGGGCTCGGGCCCGAGCAGCCTGAGCACGGCGGTCGGTTTGCCCGGCGGCGACTCCTTCATTCACATGCTCGAAGGCACCTGGTGAAGACCCTTTTCTCTCAGCGCGCTGGCGCAGCACCCTCGGGAGAACGGCCTTGACCGACAACAGCGGTACCCCGTCGGCCTTCACCGAGTTCGCCACCACGATGGCCAGCGTGCGCCCGGTGCCGCCACCACCGGGCGAAGCCGGCAACGCCTTGCCGGCGGGTTACAAGATTCACGAGTTCGAGATCGTGCAAGTGGTCGGCGAAGGGGGCTTCGGCATTGTCTACCTGGCCAACGACCTGCAACTCCAGCGCACCGTGGCACTCAAGGAATACATGCCGGCTTCGCTGGCGACACGCGGCGCCGACCACGGCATTTCGCTGCGCTCCGAGCGCCACCGCGAAACCTTCGAGCTGGGCCTGCGCAGCTTCGTCAACGAAGCGCGGCTGCTCGCGTCGTTCGACCACCCTTCGCTGGTGAAGGTGTACCGCTTCTGGGAGCAGAACGGCACCGCCTTCATGGTGATGCCGTTCTATGAAGGGCCGACGCTGAAGGCGCTGTTCAAGCAGTCGCCGCACCCGCCCGACGAAGCCTGGCTGAAGAACCTGCTCAAGCCGCTGCTCGACGCGCTGCAGATCATCCACAACGACCACTGCTACCACCGCGACATCGCGCCCGACAACATCCTGCTGCTCGGCTCGCAGCTCAAGCCGCTGCTGCTCGACTTCGGCGCGGCGCGGCGCGTGATCGGCGATGCGACGCAGGCGCTCACCGTGATCCTGAAGCCCGGTTATGCGCCGGTCGAGCAGTACGCCGAGGTGCCCTCGATGAAACAGGGCGCCTGGACCGACGTGTACGCGCTGTGCGCCGTGTTGTACGCGGCGATCACCGGGCGCGCACCCACGCCTTCGGTCGGGCGGCTGATGAAAGACGAGATGGTGCCGGTCTCGGAGAGCGCACGGGGCAAATACTCGGCCGCGTTTCTCGCCGCGATCGATCGTGGCCTCGCGGTGCGCCCGGAAAACCGGCCACAAGATATCGCCTCCTTGCGCGCCATCCTGTTCGCGAACGAGTTGTCGGACGCGGGCGACGATGTGACGCAGATTCGCGCGCCGATCGCGCCGGCGCCCGTCTTGCTGGAACCTGCGGGAGGGCCACCGTCGACCGGCTTCGGCGCGCTCGCGGCGCCGCAATCGGACTTTCGCCCCCCGGCTCCCGCGCCGGCAGCACGCAAGTCGCGTGTGCCGCTGATCGCCGGTGTGGTCATGCTCGCCGTCGGCGCGGGCATCGTGTGGTTCGTGACCCGCGGAACGAACAAACCGGTCGAAGCCGTGGCGCCGGCCGCCGTGGCAACACCAGCGGTGGCAGCCGCCGCCAGCAGCGTCGCGCCACCGAGCTTGCCCGAAGTCGCGGCCGCACCGGTGCGCGGGCCGTTCAGCACGGTCGCTGCGCTCGAAGACATCGTGCGGCATTCCGACCCGCTGATTTCGGTCAACACGCTGGCCGACAAACAGACGCTCGTGATCGGGCGTGACCGCATGAAGTTTCGTGTCAAGTCGAGCGAAGCGGGTTACCTCTACGTGTTCTTCAGCGGCACCGACAACGCGGGCCTGACCCTGCTGTTCCCGAACGCGAAAGACGCCAAGAACCGCATCACCGCCGACACCGAAGTGTTGCTGCCACGCGAAAGCTGGAACATCGACGCCGGTGGCCCACCCGGGGTGAACCACATCGTGACGATGGTGTCGCGCTCACCGCGCGACTTCTCGGGCGCCGGGCTCAAGCCGGCCAACCCGCTGTCGGAATTCGACCTCGCCACCTTGCAGCGCCTGTGGTCGGCGGCGCCGGCCGACGCCAGTGTTTATGCCGGCACCGCGCGCTGCGCCGCCGGCACCGCCTGCCCGCCGGAGTTCGGCGCCACGCTGATTCGCATCGCCGAAGAAGCGGCGGGCAAATAAGCGCGCGCGGCGCGCGCCAGTCGCTTACTGCGTGATGGTCGTGATCGTGACGCGGCGGTTCTCGGCGGCGGCCACGTCGCGCGTGTTCATCGGCTCGGTGTCGCCCTTGCCGACGGCGCGCAGGCGCGCTTCGGCAATGCTGTGGGTGCCCACCAGATAAGCGCGCACGCTTTCGGCCCGCTGCTGCGAGAGCAGCTTGTTGGCATCGGCCGCGCCGCGCGAGTCGGCATGGCCTTCGACCTCGAAGCTGAAGTCTTTCAGGCGGTCGTTCTTGAGCGCCGAAGCCACCACGTCGAGCTGTTCTTTCGAGCGCGCCGTCAACATGGACGAGTTGGTCTCGAACGTGATGAGCAACGAAGCGCTGGCTTTCTTGCGCGGCGCGAGCACGGCGGCGGCGGGCGAGTTGGACGTGACCCGCAGGCTGCGCGTGCGCACCGCCACGTCGGCATCTCCGTTGCCTTCGGTGGCGGGCGCTCCAGGCGCTGCGGCCGCAGGTGTCAGCGCTTCCAGCAGGTTGGACTCGGTGACGGCCTTGCCGCTGAGCACCTTGCCGTTGCCGGCCTGTGCCAAGACCACCTGCGACAGCACGAGACACGACAACACACCGACGAGGGTCAGGCGCCTGGCCAGGGCGGTGGGGCGCGAAGCGGTACTTGAAGACGATGCGGTTTGCATGATGATTTCCTTGGTTCGGGTCTGACAGATTTGAATACGGAAACAACGCGCCACGCGGGCCGCACGTTGTCGGCTCGGCCGGCTACAAGGGCCCGATGCGCGTGACCTCGGCCGGGTTGCCGACCCAGACCGCGACCGCGCTGAAGTTGTCTTGATTGGCACGCTGGCGCTCGTGCACCAGGGTTTGCATGCCGTCGAGCCAGGCTTCGACGCTGCCGGCTTCGGCGAGGCAATGTTCGATGTCGGCTTCTTCGAGGCGGTCGTACCAGCCGTCTGAGCAGAGCAGAAAAGCGTCGCCGTCCTGCACCAGAAAACCGGGGTCGCTCACGTGCGGCTCGATCGGCTCGTCGGAGCCCATCGCAGCGATGAGCTGGTTGCGCTGCGAATGGCTGCGCGCTTCGTGGGGCGCGATCAGGCCGGCGTCGACCATGGTCTGCACCACACTGTCGTCGCGCGTGACCTGCGCGACGCGGCCCTGGCGCAGCAGGTACAGGCGCGAGTCGCCGACATGCGACCACACTGCCTGGCGGTTGTTCTTGCCGATCCAGAGCATGACCAGCGTGGCGTGCATGCGCTTCTGGCCGCGCAGGCCTTGCTGCTGCCGATTGAGCGCGTCGTTGGCGGTGTGCACGACTTCGTCGAGCGCGGGCTGGGCGCGGCCTTGTTTCGTGAGCTGGCTGCCGAGTTCGTGCGCCACCATGCGCACCACCAGATCGGCAGCGACGGCCCCGTTGCTGTGCCCGCCAGCGCCATCGGAGAGCACGGCGTACCAGCCAGCGTCGAACGCACCGTGCTGAAGATAGTCTTCGTTGCGGCTGCGCGCGCCGACTTCACTGCGGCTGGCGATCACGACATCGGACATGGTGGTGCGGAGAAAAATCGAAGCGGCAAATTGAACGGAGTCAGCTGCGCGGTGGCGGCAACTGGTCGAGCTGCTCTTCGTATGCCGTCACGAAAGCGGCACCGAAGAGGTTGTGGAAGTCGTCGTGCGCATCGTTGCGGATCGATTCGGAATGCTGCAGGTACAGGTCCCAGAGTTTGGCCTTGCGGCCACCCGGCATCAGGCTGTCGAGCATGCTTTTCCCCGCCAGCTTGCCTTCGAGCTGGCCCGGCTCGAAGCGTGCGAGCACGCCCGCCAGCGCGGCCCGCATGCCGGCCATCGTGCCGATGCTGTGCCCGACCAGATCGTGCATCGCGTCTTGCATGGCGACCGGGCCGGCCATGAAGCCGCGCAGCGGTGGCTGCAGCAGCTGGCCGAGCGCCGCTTCTGCGCTCGGTGAAAACTTGAGCGGGTTGTTGTTGCGGGCGCGGATCGTGGTGACCGCGGCGCGCAGTTCGGTCTTGGCGGTGGCGCGCACGGCCATCAGGCGCAAGGTGCCCTCGACGGCCTCACGCATGATCACGCCGAGCACACGCATCTGCTCCGGGCCCAGGCCTTGGGCCAGCGGCACCTCGACGCCGGCGCCTTCGCAGAAGGCGGCCCACAAGGCATCGGGTGCATGGCTCGCGGTGCCCGGCGCGGCCGCGGCCGGCGCGCTCCTGGCAACCGGCGCTTGCACGACGGGCGCAGGCGCTCGCGCGGCAGCGGGTAGCACCGGCGCCATGAAAGCCGCGAGCGGGTCGCTCGACACCGCGGCGCCGAGCTCCAGCCCGGCGAAGGGATCGACCGCAGGGGGTGCGACCACCGGACTCGGCGGCACAACGGGCACGGCGGGCACAACCGCCGGCGCGGGCGGCACGTGCCGCACCGCAGGCCGCGTCTCGCTGGCGATCGGCGGCGGCTCGTAGGCGGCCTTCAGCTCGGGCGTGTGGTTGAACGCGGCCGGGCCGGGCTTGCCGGCTGCGGGGCTTTGGGCCCCGGCACCGCCGAACATCGCGAACGGGTCGGTGCTCGCGGAGCCCGAGCCGGCCATCGCTGCGACCGAGCCCGACACAGGTGCGCCGCCCATGAAAGCCGCGAGCGGGTCGGCCGACGAGGCGCTGGACGCCCCGCCGAGCCCGAAGCTCGCATCGAGCGACATCGCATTGCCAGCACTCGCACCGACCGATGCGAGCAGGTCGTTGGCCCCGACGGACGGCGGAAATGCCGCCGCCGGTGTGGCGGGCGCGGGCGGTGCGAGCAAACCGGCGAACGGGTCGAAGTCGTCGGGCAGGCGCGCCGGCGCGCCCGATGGCACAGGCGCAGCTGCTGGGGCGGCACTCGGTGCGCCGAGAAACGCGAACGGATCGGCAGACGCCGCTGCCGAGGCGGCGGGTGCCGACGAGAGCAGGTCGGAAAACGGGTTGAGGCTGGCGCTGGGTGGCGCAGCGGCGGCCGGCGGTGGAACCATCGGCGACAGCGCGGGCGATGGCTTGCGCCCCTGCCCCATGTTGCGCGGATCGGTGCGGTTCTCGATCGCCGACCCGACGATGACCGCGCGCGCATCGACCACGGCACGGCCTTGCGTGATCGTGCGCACGACCTCGTTTTCGGCCTCGACCGTGACGCCCAGTGCGTACCCGCCGATGCGCAATTCGTCGCCGCTGGCCAGCACGCTGCCTTCACCCGGCGCGAGGGCACGGCCGTTGATGAAGATCGCGTTGGCGGCGCCGGAGTTGCGAATCGAAAACGCACCGGCCCGGGCACTCACCTCGGCCTGAAGGCGCGAGATGTGGCGCTCGGGGTCGGGCAAGGCCATGGTGTTGGTGTCGGAGCGACCGATCGTGCCGCCCTTCAGATCGAAACAGCCGACGATCGCCTGCGAAAGCGGCTGGTCGTTGAGCGTCTGGGCGCGGATGACGAGATTCATGGTGCTGGGGCCGAAGGGGCGGTGGCTGCGGGAACTCTCGTTCGCGGTGAAATGGGCAATATCGCCTTTATCGGTCAGTGGAGGCGAGCCGGCAATCAACGAAAGTCACATGCGCGCCAACCGCCTGCAAAGCTGCAATTGCTGCGTGAACTGTGGCCGCGGAGCGTGGCACAACGGGGGCGCCCGCCAAGTCAGTGAATCGGGGCCGGGGCCGACACCGGCCGCCCGGCCAACGCGGCACGCGCGGCCACGTCCCACCGGGCTTCGAGGTCGAAAGAGGTCAGCGCCTCGCGCGACACCTCGCCGTCGACGCGGACCCCCTTGCACCAGCGCAGGCCGGCGGCCCACTCCGCAGCGTGGCGCTCCAGCAGGGCGCGCGCTTTCGGCACGTCGGGCATCCATACTTCGGGCGCCATTTCGCGGGTGAAATCGTCGGCATCTTCGGGCAGCGGCTGCAGCCTGCGCGCGCCGCGAATCTCGGCGCCGGTGATGCGCGCGAAGGCTTCGCCAGCGGCCACGGCCAGCGCCATGTCGTCGCCGCCCATCCAGTGCAGCAGCGCGTTCAGCGCCGACGGGTGGCCGAAACGGGCGAGCAGCGCGCAGCGCTCAACCACGTCGGGCATTTCGAGCGTTGCCTTTTGCAACAGGGCCACGTCTTCTTCTCCGCCCAGGACAGCGAGCCAGTGAAGCGCGGGTGTGTCGCCGCTGGCCGCGAGCTGGCGCAACAAGGGCATCGCCCGAGCCTGGCCCGACCAGGCCGCTGCGGCCCAGCCGGCAGCGCGCACGGCGGGCGCCAGATGCATCAGGGCGTGGTTGAAGGGGCGCTTGGGAGCGCTCAGCGGCGTCGCCGCATCGGCCACCGTGGCAACGCGCCAGGCCAGCGCGCACACCGCAGCATCGGGGTCTTCGAGCAAACGCGCGAGGCGCGGCGACTGGCCGTCGAGCAGGCGGTGGTTCGCCAGCACCACCGCAGCGGCCACGGCGGTGACGGGTTTGGCCTGGTCGAGCGCCGACTGCATCTCGGCGGCGAACAAGGTGTCGGGCGCCAGGCTCAGCGCGTCGCGCAGCCCGGCCAGCGCAGGCCCAGCAGCCCGCGAGAACTCGACCACCACCGCATGCGTGGAGGCGGCTTCGGGGAGTCGCAGCAGCGCGTAGGCCGCAGCGAAAACCTCGTCGCGGTCAGCGCCGGCCAACTGCGGCTGCAGCCAGGCAACGAGGGCCTCGGGCGCGGCGACGAGCAAACCCTGCACATGGGCCTCGATGCGCTCGTTCAGCTCGCCGTACTCGCGCAAGCTGTGCTTGCGCGAGCCGAGCGCCTCGCGGCGCTGCCCCCAAAGAAACGCCAGGTCTTCGACATGGACCTGCAGCAGGTCGGCGATGTGACGAACGCGTGCGCCGGCCATGTGCGAGCCCTCTTCGTGCGCCGGTCAGTTGATCGAGACGGTGCCGGCGCGAATGCGCTGGGTGCCCTTGGCCCGCAGCAACACGTCTTCACCGCGCACCATCACCTTGCCGTCGGCACGCAGGTCGACCGAGGCTTCACCGCACTTGAGGGTGAGCGACTCGGTCGCTTCGAGCGTGAGGTGCGCCTGCGCGGCCGGTGCGCGGTACCGGCCGATGCGGCCCAGCACGACAGCCTGCCCGACCTCGGACTCGGGCATGACGAGAACCGCATCGCCGGCCGCAAGAGGCTGTGCGCTGGTCAGGGCGTTTTCCAGCCAGTCGCATGCGCACTCGTGGCCATCGGGCATTCGCACTCGCAAGACGCCGTCGTCCTGGACCGTGAGCAGTGTCGCGCGCACCGGCATCTGCGGCAGCGGCGCGGCGGCCGGCGCAAGCGGCTGAAGGTCGATGACGTTCGCGGTATTTCTCTTGTTCATGGATCGGTCCTCCGAAGGGGTTTGCAAACGGCTGCGCGCGTGATTCAAGGTGCGGCTTGCCGGGCCCGAAAGCGCAGGATGCGCTCTGCCCGTTGGGCCTTGAAAAGGGCGGGCATGTCATCGAGCGGCAACTGGCTGTCGGGGTCGGGCACACCGTGCCAGTGGCCGATGCGGCACATCTCGTCGAACACCGCTTGGTACTTGGCGACGGCCGCGTTGATTTGCAGCGGCGTGATCGCAGAGCGGTATTCGATCGCCAGACGCCCCAGCTCGTTTTCGAGCTGATCGAGAATCTGCGCGCGCCGGGCAAGGTAGTCGCTCGGCATGAGGGCGTCCGGCAGCTCGTGCTCTTCGCCCGCGGCACCGGCCCAGCCGGCAGCGATGAAACGCAGCAGCGCAGCGAGGTACGCGTTTCGCACGAGCTCCTTGCGCGCCGTGTCTTGCGCGGTGTCGGCCAGGCGGTACTGCTGCGCGAGCGGGGCGATTTCGGCGAGCATGGCCGGGGCTGCTTCGAAATTTGTCATTCCTCACACACTCCCATCTTTCGCGGCGACTCGGTCTTGCCCATGGCTTCGACATACGCTTTCATGACGCCGGACCCCTCCGGGATGAACACGCCGAGTTTCCTGGGCCACGTGGCGCAGTTGCAATCGCCGCCGCGCCCCGGAAAACTGTAGTGGAACTCGCTCTTGCCTTTTTCGGCGTCGAAGCGCTGCTTGATCTCGTTGAACTTCGACTCCGGGTAGACGAGCTCCAGCTTCACCACCGCCAGGCCGCGCGATTTGGCCGCTGAAAAGACCGACGTGTCGTCGGTGACGGCACCGGGATATGGCTTGCTCGATCCCTGGTTCTTCTTCAGATTTTCGATCACCTGCCAGCTCGGCTCCGTGCCCGTGTCGGGGTTGAAAGCGTAGATCGGCGAATCGGCCTCGAACGAGATGCCGACATGCCCCGTGTAGAGCAGGCAGTCCTGGCCGCTGGGGCCTGGGCCGGTACCGGTTCTGCCGTCTTCCAGCTTGGCGTCGAACTCGTCCATGGCGTCTCGCGAACGGTCGCCGCGGAACGCGTGGATGTAGATGCGTTTGCACTTGTCCTTCTTCTTGTCTTCGTCGCCCTTGGCGACCTCGATCTCCGAAACAACCCCAACCGCCACGCCTTCGCCGAGCTGGGTCATGTGCCGGCTCCCGAGGATCGGTGGCGGCCCATCAACCGCAGATGTTCTTCTTGTTGTGCCACAGCGGGTCACCCATGCGGCACACGTTCTTGCCTTCGAGCATCACGTTGAAGGAGTACATCAGGTACTCGCATTCCTGCTTGAACACACCGCTCAACATGCCCCCGATGCTGCCGGCTTCGTCGCCAGCGCTCATCATGTATTTGGCGCCCTTGACCATGACCATGTTGCCGTCGGCTTCGACCTTGCTCGTGCCCTGCGAGGTGTCGGACGACTTGCCGATGTTGGGGTACGGGATCGGCACGAAAGGTGCCGGCGGCGCCGGCGTCTTGCACACGTCGGGGAAGACCATGCTCATGCCGCCACTGCCCTTGTGGGCGAAGCCGGTGATGTTGTGGACGGTGCAAGGCATGGTGCGTTCCTTCTGAACTTTCACTGAAGGCGGTCGAGCAGCGAGGCCGCCCGGTCGCCGTAATCGGACGATGCGAACACCAGACACGGCGCCTGCCGGTAACCCTGCTGCACGCCGTGAGCGGCCAACGCCGCGAGGGCAGGGCCCTGCGCCGAACCCATGTCGCCGAAACACTCGGCCGGGTGTTCCATCGCGTGCTCGGGCGCGAACGCGTCCGAGTGGCGCAGCCGCGCCACACCGTACTCGCGCGCCCAGTAACGCTCGCCGTTGAAGCTGCTGTAGACGCTGCCGATGGGTTGCGGCGGCCGCGCCTCGGTGAGCAGGCTCGCGAACGTTCCGGCCAGGCCTTCGCCGAGGTAGCTTTCTTCGGAATAAAGGTGCCCCGGCTCGTGCCCGTGGGCACACCCCAGCACCCGGGCCAGCGGCTTCAGGCCGTGCGACTCGGCGGTCGATGCCAGCGACAGCAGCAGAAAGGCCGCGCCTTCCGACGGGCTGAAACCGTCGCTGTTGATGTCGTTGCGGATACGCCCCTGCAAATCCAGCGCGCCCAGCACCTGGAGATCGACGAGGCAATCGACACCGCCCACCAGCACGAAGGGGCTGTCGCCGCGCACGAGCCGCGCCGCCGCCTCGCGCAAGGCCATCAAGCCACCGGCACGGCCGCGCGACACGGCCACGCTGCGTTCGATGTCGAGCAGGCCGGGCGCCTGCAGCCCCAGGCGTGCGAGAAATTCTCGGGGCTGCAGCGGCGCGCTCGTGTGCTGTTCCGACAAGCCGAGCAACAGTGGGATCGGCGCCGCCTTGCTTTGCAGCGGCGCCAGCGCTTCTTCGAGCGCCACATGCGCCAAGCGCAACATGCGGGCTTCGCGGTATTGAAGCGGTGGTTCCGCCAGCGCGGCCGCGAGTTCCGGCAAGCCTGCATCGGGCACGGTCCCGACGACAAAGGGCTCGGCGCGCCGGTCGCACCATTCGATCTCGCGGATGCGCGACACCCGCGCGCGCGCCGACGCCGCCGTCTCGGCCAGGCTCAAACCAATCGGCGTCACGACGCCGGCGCTGGCGATCACGATGTCGGGCTGTGCGCTCATCGCATCAGGCCGCGCGGGCATGGGCCGGTGGCACGTTGGCGTCGTCATGCCCGAAGACCGTGCTGCGCACCGTCAGTTGCCGCAGCCTGAGGAGTTTCTTGTCGACCGCCAGCACCGCGCGCCACAACATCTGGAAGCGCCCGGCATCGGGCTCGAACAACACCATCTCGAGCTGCGGTGCCACGGCCACGGGCGTGCCGTCGAAGTCGAACGCCAGCTCCAGGCCGCAGCGCGGCAGCTCGAAGCGGATCGGCGCGCCGGCCGTGAACCCGGCAAGTTCGACCGCTTCGCCACCTTGCAGGAAACCGGGTGCGATCAACTCGGGTGGCGCGACCTGGAAGAAACGCGCGTCGAAGTCGAGCGGCAGGTACGGCGCACGCTTGCGCGCCCAGGCGTCGTCGTAGGTTCCGGCATGGCTGCGGCGTGGCAGCCAGGTCGGCGCGATCGGCGCGAAGCAGGCCGGCGTGGGCCGGTCTTTGGGATCGTTCACCAGCGCTTTCGGATCTTCGAGGTTGGGCATCGGCTGGCCGTCTGCCGGCACGCCGTCGTGGCCGACGAGGCCCCGGCCCACCGGGTTGCGCGGCTCGTGCTCGGGCAGCGCCTGCCCGACCTGCGGCGCAACGCCGCCCCACGCCAGCTCCCAGCGCAGCGGCATGCGCTCCCAGGTTTGCGGCAGCGAGGGCCGCCATTTGCCGCCCGACTTTTCCCAATGGCGATCGCCGAAAACACGCACCGTTCGCGCGACCGGGCCGACCCGCAGGCTCACGTCGGCGACACGCGTGTCGGGCACCGGCGCAATGGCGCGACCGATCAGCAACACGTCGGTGGCGGTCTTGAGCAAACCGAACTCACCGACCGCCCGCAGGCTGGTCGACATCGGGTCGCCCCAGAACACATCGGCCGCGAGCAAGGGCGCCTGCGCTTCGGCCAGCTCGGGGCCTTGCGCACCGAAACGAAAACTGGCCTTGACCACCGCATAAGCGCTCTCGACGCCCGCCGTGTCGGGGAACACCGAAAGCGCAGCGCTGAACGGCGTGTGGTTGGCGACCTGCAGCATGCTCAGTTCTGCGCGATCTTCGAACCCTTGAGCACCATGTCGCCCGAGGCTTTGACGCCGATCTTGCCGCTGCCGGTGATGGTGATGTCCTTGCCCTTGATCTGGATCGTGCCGTCCTTCTTCATCGTGATGCTGGCGTCACCGGTCTTGAAGGTGATCTCATCGGCGGCTTCGAGCAAATACTTCTTGCCGACCTGCAGCTTGTCGTCCTTGGCGATGCTGGTGCTGCGCTCATCGGAAACATTGCGCGTTTCTTTCTTCGCGACGTTCGTCGTCAGGTCCTTGCCGACATCGATGCTGCGGCTCTGCCCGATGCTGGCCGTCTGGTTCGCACCCACGCTGGTGGACTGGTTGGTGCCGACGCTGATGTCCTGGTTCGCGCCGATCGTGACCGTCTGGTAGGCGCCGATCGCCACTTCTTGCGCAGCGCCGATCGCGATGCTTTCGTTGATACCAACGGCATGGCTGCGCTGCAGGGCCACCGTCTTCGTTTCACTGGCCCCCACACTCACGCTGCGGTTCGAGCCGATCGAGATGGACTCGTTGTGACCGACCTGCTCGGTGCGGTCGACACCGATCGTGATCGTTTCGTTGTGGTCGACCGTTTCGGTGCGGTCATGTTTGACGTGCACCGTCTCGTCGTGGTCGATGGTCTTGGTCCGGTCGTGACCGACCCAGTGGGTCTCGTCGTTCTCGACCTCGATGTCCTGGTTCTTCTCGGCGTGCAGCCAGAGCTGCTCCGAACCCTTCTTGTCTTCGAAACGCAGCGCGTTGGCGTTGCCGTAACCGCCGCCTTTGGACGAGCGCGTGAGAATGCCCGACTGCGTGGCGTTGGCCGGCAGGTCCCAGGGCGGCATCTGCTCTGCGTTGTAGACACGGCCGATGACGATGGGGCGGTCGGGGTCGCCTTCGAGAAAACCGACGATCACTTCCTGGCCGATGCGCGGGATGTGCACCACGCCGAAGTTCTTGCCAGCCCACGGGTGCGACACGCTCACCCAGCACGAGCTCTTCTCGTTTTTCGTGCCGCGCCGGTCCCACTGAAACTGCAACCTCACACGGCCGTATTTGTCGGTGAAGATTTCTTCGCCCGATGGCCCGACCACGAGCGCCGTCTGCGGGCCGTTGACACACGGCTTGGGAGTGCGCCGCGTCGGCCGGTACTGCTGCTTCGAAGAAATGCCGCTGAAGTCGCACTGGAACAGCGCCGGCGCCGCGCCCGACTCATAACCCGGGTGCTGAATCTGCAGCGTGGTCGAGGTCACGAGGTATTCGGCGTTCTGGTCTTCGCGCGGGTGGCGTGTCACCTTGAGCGTGTGTCCCACGCACAGGCCCACCGTGTTGGCGGAACCCTGGAACACCTCGAAGTCGCTCTGCAGCTCTTCCATCCGGTTGTCGGCGTACTGCGCGCCGTCGGCGGCTTGCGTGTGGCCACCGGGGTAGTCGAAGACTTCGGCATCCGACAGGTCGTAGGTTCGGGTGTGGCTCTTTTCGACCAGCAATGAAGTCGAAGGGCGCTCGAAGTCGTAGTCGGTGAGCACCACCTTGCCCGGTTCCACTTCGCGCGAGACCGCCCAGTGCTGCACGTAGTCGAGGTCGGGTGGCATCTGGCCCACGTTGCCGTAGTAGGGCAGCGTGGCGTGGCCGGGTACGGCGTCGTGCGCGCTGGGGGAGTCCACCAGGATCAGCTTGTGCTTGCCCTTGGTGTGCTCGAAGTACCAGTAGATGCCTTCGTGCTCCAGCAGGCGGGCCACGAAGTTGAAGTCGGTCTCGCGGTACTGCACGCAGTAGTTCCACTTGCGGTACTTGCCGAAGAGCTTGAATTCGAAGCTGGCGACCGGGTGGTCGGCGAACACCGCTTTCACGATGTCGGGCACGGTCTGGTCCTGAAAGATCCTGCAGTCGGCGGTGCGGGTGAGCAGCCACAGCCAGGGCCGCACCGTCATCTCGTAGACGTAGTAGCGGCCGTCGGAACCGCTTTGCGCAAAGCGGGCCACATAACCGCTGATCTCGCGCTGGCTCTCGTCGCGCATGGTCACGACCACGGTGACCGGCTTGCCGAGCAGCTTGTCGGCCGAGATGTTGGGGTCGGCCGAAAGCAGCGTGACCGCCATGTCGCCCAGCACGCTCAGTGACTCGCGCGCCATGCACGACTGCAGGCGCAGGGTGCCGTCGGGCAATGGGGTCTTGATCAGGCAGGGGTTGAGCATGGTGGAGTTCGCGCAGTTCAGTCACGACAGTAGGGCGTCGGGCCGGGGGGGTAAAGCGACGAAAGTCATTCGTCCGCCGGGTGCGGGGGGCGGCGCATCACACGCGGCGGCCTTCAGGGCCAGCGCCGGAGCACTTGCAACGGGCCGTTCGCGCGCAGCCGCGTCATCAGCCACAGACCGCTGTTGCCGTAGCTGCCTTGCACGACCCGGCTGTCGATCCGCAACAGCCAGTCTTCGGTGCCATCGGCGTTGAAGTCGCCGCGGGCGAGGAGCTGCACGTCTTGCAGCGTGTCGTCGACCTCGATGCGCACGGCGCCGGCGGCGGTCTGGCGAAACGTGGTGTCGGGGCGGAACTGTTTCAGCGTGAGCGCACGCGCTTGCGCCTCGGCCACTTCGCGCTCGCTGTCGTCGGAGATGGCGAGGTACAGGCTGGCCGGGGCGGCGGTTTTGAGCGCCGCCGCGAAGCCGCGCTTTTCGGGCGATGCCGGCAACAAGCTGTGGCGCGCGCGCTGCAGTGTCTTCACCGCGTCGAGGGCCTGGCAGCGCACCCGTGCCGACTGGAAGGCCTTGGCGTTCACGTTGGCGCCCGAGCTTTCTTCCGTGATCGTCGCGTCGAGCCGAACCACGTCGGCGCAGGTCGCGAGGCTGGCACTGCTGCCGTCTTTCAGGCGCACCTCGAAGCGTGAGGGCAAGGCGTCGTCGATGGCTTGCACGGCCAGCGCGGGCGACAGCCACAGGTCACCGGCCGGGGCCGCGCTCGCGCCGCACGCAGCGGCCAGCAGCAGCGCGGCGAGGCCGTGGCGGATCATGGAGCCGACTCGAGAAAGCGGTCTCGCGTCCAGTTGTTGCGCTCTTCCGACGGGCCTTTGCGGTGGCACGATGCTGCGGCTTTTTTCCAGTCGCCCGCTTCGATCGCGGTCTTCATTGTCTTGAAGGCGAGCAGGCCGGTGTTCTTCGCGGCCGAGCCCATACCGAGGTTGAACACCATGTCGAGCAGCGCGCGGCGCGCACCGGCCGGGTAGGTGTCGTAGTCCTTGAACTGCAGACGCAGGCCGGCCTCGCGGGTCGTGATCTCGCTGTCGAGCAGTGTGTCGATCTGGTCTTCGGGCATGTCGAGCAGGGTCGAGGGCCGGTACTTGGCGGCGAGTTGCGCCGCAGTCATTGCCGAGACCGCGTTGAAGTCGGTCTCGATCTCCTTGGTGCTGGCGGCGGCCTGCGTGCTGCGCACCACGAAGCGCAGCGCTTGTGCGGCCGCCACATTGGGCAGCATCGTGCCGACGCCCACCGTTACCAGGCCCTTGGTGTCCAGGTAAAGGTGGTTGACGCGGCCTTCGTTGGCCGACAGGTCGGCGCGGATCTGCGCCATGGTCAGCGTGGCGGGCGGCACACTCGAGCCGGCGCCGAGGATGCACTGGGTGCTGCCCGGCGCCCAGGGGTGGCGGTCTTCGAACATCAGCTCCAGATCGCCCGACGAGCCGAGAAAGCCGGCGTTGCGGAAGTTGCCCGGGCCACCGAAGCCGGCGCTCGAGCCGGGGTGCACACGCTGCCCGTCCCAGCCCCGGTACATGCGCGAGAAGCCATCGCTCATGAAACATTCTCCTCGTTCAATGTCGCTGCCACCAGCCAGCCGACGACGGGCTTGCCGGCCTCGGAGCGCAGCGCCTCTTCGCGCAGTACGCACTCGTGCAGCCCGGCCTTCGCCATCATCGCGCTCACGTAAGCACGCTGATGCGCGTAACGGCCATGCGGTTGCAGCTGATACGGCGCGCCATCGCTGGCGGGCAAGGCCTCGACGGTGAACACGAGGTGGCCCTGCGGTCGCAGCGCCTGCGCCGCGGCCTCCAGTGCCGGGCCCAGCTCGCCGAAATAACACAGCGTGTCGGCGCAGATCAGCGCGTCGAAACGCGCCGGGTTCGCGAGCATGTGTGCCACCAGTTCGGCGTGCTGAAGGCTGTCGTACACGTTGCGGCGCTCGGCGCGTTCGAGCATGCCGGCCGACAGGTCGCAGCCGCTCAGCTCGCGCGCCCAGTCGCGCACCAGCGGGCCGCACAGGCCGGTGCCGCAGCCGAGGTCGTGGATATCGAACTGGCGCGCCGGTGCAGGCAACAGGCCGCGCAGCAAGTCGGCCACCAGGCCCGGCGCGCGGTAACCGAGCGCCGAGAGATTGGCATCGAAGGTGGCAGCGAACGCATCGAAGGTGCGCTCGACATAAGCATCGCTCGCACGCTGCGGCGCGTTGCCGCCCGAGCAGGCCGCGAGGTGGTGCCGGATCACCGGGTTGTCGGGGTCGACCTTGAGCCACTCACGGTACAGCGTGGCTGCTTCGTCGAGCCGGCCCAGGAACACCAGCGCTCGCGCCACCGCATCGCGCGCCTGCAGGTGCTTGGGCCACAGCAGGATCGCGCGGCTGTTGGCGGCCAGGCCTTCTTCGATGCGCTTTTGTGCCAGCAGCGCCACCGACAGGTTGTACCAGGCCTGCCCGAACTCGGGCCGCGCCGCGATGGCGCGGCGGCACAGCGCTTCGGCCTCGGTGTGGTCGCCCCGTTTGCTGTGGATCGTGGCGAGGTTGCTGAGCGCGTCGACGAAGTCGGGCTGCAGTTCGAGGCACTGGCGAAAGGCCGTTTCGGCTTCTTCGAAACGCTGCGCTTCGACCAGCACATTGCCCAGGTTGTTCAAAGGCCCGACGACGCCGGGCATCGCTGCGATGGCTTGCTGGATCAACGCCACCGCCGCAACGCTGTCGCCGGTCTGGTGTTTGAGCACGCCCAGAAAATGCAGCGCGTCGGGCTGCCCCGGCCAGCGCTGCAGCACCGATTCGAAGACGACGGCGGCTTTGTCCAGGTCCTTGGCGCGCAGCAGCTCGACCGCGCGCTCCAGTTGCTGGCGCTGCGCCAGCTTCGACGCCCCTTGCGCAGCGCGCGGTCTGCGCGCTGCCGCTGTTTCAGTCGAACGCATACGCGAAGTCGCCGGCCTCGACCGACAAGGCCACCTTGCTCAGCGGCGCGCCGGTCGACAAGCGCGTCAGGTACTCGTGGCTGATGCGCGGCAGCACGGTGTTGGTCAGCAGCGCATCGATCACGCGCCCGCCGCTCTCGATTTCGTTGCAGCGGCTCACGACCAGCTTGACCACTTCGTCGTCGAACAGGAAGGGCACGCCGTGGTTGGCCTCGACCCGCTTCTTGATGCGATTCAACTGCAGCTTGACGATCTGCGCGAGCATCGTTTCGCTGAGCGGGAAGTACGGGATCGTGACGATGCGACCGAGCAAGGCCGCCGGGAATACTTTCAGCAGCGGCTCGCGCAGGGCTTTCGCGATGGCCTCGGGCTCGGGCATCAACTCCGGGTCCTTGCACAGGCTCATGATCATCTCGCTGCCGGCGTTCGAGGTCAGCAGGATGATCGTGTTCTTGAAGTCGATCAAGCGGCCTTCACCGTCTTCCATCCAGCCCTTGTCGAAGACCTGGAAGAACAGTTCGTGCACGTCGGAGTGGGCCTTTTCCACCTCGTCGAGCAGCACCACGCTGTAGGGCCGGCGGCGCACCGCTTCGGTCAGCACGCCGCCTTCGCCGTAGCCCACGTAACCGGGCGGCGCGCCCTTGAGCGTGGAGACGGTGTGCGCCTCCTGGTACTCGCTCATGTTGATCGTGATCAGGTTCTGCTCGCCACCGTACAAGGTTTCGGCCAGCGCGAGCGCGGTCTCGGTCTTGCCCACGCCGGAGGTGCCGGCGAGCATGAACACGCCGATCGGCTTGCTCGGGTTGTCGAGCATGGCCCGCGAGGTCTGGATGCGCTTGGCGATCATCTCCATCGCGTGGTCTTGCCCGATCACGCGCGCACCCAGCAGCTTGGGCAGCTTCAGCACGGTCTCGATCTCGTTGGCCGCCATGCGCCCGACCGGAATACCGGTCCAGTCGCCGACCACGCTCGCCACCGCCTGGTAGTCGACGGTCGGCAGGATCAACGGGCTTTCGCCCTGCAGCGCGGCCAGCTCGGCCTGCACACGCTTCAACTCGGCGAGCGCCGTGCCGCGTTCGGCATCCGACATCTTCGGGATGTCGGCCGCGACGGCGTCGGCGCCGCGCTCGAGCTTGCTGCCGGTGCCTTCGACCGGCTCCGCCGCGCCACGCAGCTTGGCGCGCAGATCGAGCAGCTGGTCGACCAGCGCCTTCTCGGCCTGCCAGCGCGCCTGCAAGCCTTCGAGCCGGGCACGCTCGGTGACGAGTTGCTCTTTCACCTGCGCGGCACGCTTCTCGGTGTCGATGCCGATCGCGTTTTCGCGGCCGATGATGCCTTCTTCGGTTTCCAGCGACTCGATGCGCTTGCTGCAGTCGTCGACTTCGGCGGGCGTGGCATGCAGGCTCACCGCCACGCGGGCACAGGCCGTGTCGATCAGGCTCACCGACTTGTCGGGCAACTGGCGGCCCGGAATGTAGCGGTGCGAAAGCTTCACCGCCGCTTCGAGCGCCTCGTCGAGGATCTGCACCTTGTGGTGCTTCTCCATCGTCGAGGCCACGCCGCGCATCATCAGGATCGCGCGTGCTTCGTCGGGCTCGTCGACGGTGATGCTCTGGAATCGGCGGGTCAGCGCCGGGTCTTTTTCGATGTGTTTCTTGTACTCGGCGAAGGTGGTCGCGCCGATGGTGCGCAACAGGCCGCGCGCCAGGGCGGGCTTGAGCAGGTTGGCCGCATCGCCGGTGCCGGCCGCGCCGCCGGCGCCGACCAGCGTGTGGGTCTCGTCGATGAACAGGATGATGGGTTTGACTGATGCCTGCACCTCGTCGATCACCGAGCGCAGGCGCTGCTCGAACTCGCCCTTCATGCTCGCGCCGGCCTGCAGCAGGCCCACGTCGAGCACCCGCAACTCCACGTCCTTGAGCGCAGGCGGCACATCGCCGCGCGCGATGCGCTGGGCAAAACCTTCGACCACGGCGGTCTTGCCCACCCCGGCTTCGCCGATCAGGATCGGGTTGTTCTGGCGCCGCCGCATCAGGATGTCGACGACCTGCCGGATCTCGTCGTCGCGGCCGACGATCGGGTCCATCTTGCCGCCTCTAGCCTGCTCGGTCAGGTCGGTCGTGAACTTCTTCAGCGCCTCCTGCTTGCCCATCGCCGCCGGCCCGATGGCACCGCTGGTTTCGCCGGGCTCGGCGCCGCTCTCGCTCGCGGCCTGGCCTTCTTCGGGCGAGCCGCCGAGCAGCGAGTGAAAGTTCTTCGCGAGATCGTCGACCTCGATGCGCTCGAACTGTTTGCTGATCGAGAGCAGCAGGCTGCGCAAGGGCCGCGTCTTGAGCATGCCGACGATCACGAAGCCGGTGCGCACTTGTGTGCCACCGAACATCAGCGAGCCGTAGACCCAGGCGCGCTCGACGGCGTCCGAGATGTGCTCGGACAGATCGGTCACCGATGACGCGCCACGCGGCAGGCGGTCGAGCGAGTTTTGAAGGTCGGCCACCAACACCGACGGGTCGATGCCATAGTGTTTGACGAGGCGGTGCAGGTCGGTGTCTTGCGTCTGCAGGATCTGGAACAGCCAGTGCTGCAACTCCACATACGGGTTGCCTCGCAGCTTGCAGAACACGGTGGCGCCCTCGATCGCCTTGTAGGCGATCGGGTTGAGCTTGCCGAAGAGCGCGGTGCGACTGATTTCAGCCATGGAGTCTCCCTATGAGGGCTGTGGCGTGCCGAGGCTCGCCGGGTTCAGGCGAAGGTCGCCACGGTCTGGGTGCGGTGTGCTTCTGCCGAGCCAGGTGCTGCGGCCCAATGCCGGTGACTGCGCGGCGTCGCGCCCGAGTGCCAGCGCCGGAACATCGCTGCCTTTGAGCACGAGTTGCAGGTCCCACAGCATGTCGAAGCCCAGCAACTGGCGCATCCAGTCGCGCAGCTCGATCAGCGATCGCTGGCCGGGCAGAAACTGCCGGTATTGCGCCAGCGTGAGCGGGCCGACGTGCAGGCGCAGTTTGTACTGTCGGTCCCAGACCTTGGCGCCGGCCACGGCCGACACGCCGAGCCGCGCGCTGCGGCCGCCACCGCCTTTGCTGCCGAGGCGGCTGCGGTCCTCGGTGCGCAAGTGCATCCAGTGGCCGACGTAAGACTCGACGCGAACCGGCACCTTGAAGTATTGGCGCAACACTTTGGCGATGGTCTCGGGGTTGCGCGTGGGCCGCGCCAAGTGGCCGGCGGCGAAGCGCTTGGCCGCATCGGGCACGGCATCGGCATTGCGCAAGGCGCCGGGCGCCTGGCCGAAGAGCGCGCTGACCCATTTGGCGAACTGGTCGTCGGCCGGCCGGTCGGCGTGAACCGCCGGCTGGCTGTGGGCCCAGGCGCGGTAGAACAGCAACAACGCACGGTGGTGAAAGATGTCGGCGAAGCGCACGAAGGTCGGGTCGGCGTGGTTGCGCTGGCGGTCGCGTGCATATTCGGTGATGTGCAGCGGCATCGGGCCCATCGGCCCGAACAGCCCGAAAAATCGCGTGCCGAGGCGCGGCGGTTTGTTGCCGCCGGGGTCGGCCTTGAACGACATCAACGCGGCCGGTGCGAAATCGAGTTCGGGCTCTTGCCCCAGGCGCAGCGGCTCGGCGCTCGGGCGCAGCGCGCGGCCCAGGCGCGGCGACGCCGGCGAGAGCGACTCGATCTGCCGCAGCACGGCGTAGAAGTCGTGGGCCCAGGGCTCAGTGGCCAGGCTGTCGAACAAGCGCGCGCGGCGCTCGTGCAGTTGGCGTGCATCTGCCGTCATGCGCAGTTTCTACAGAACGGCGTGCGTGCCGATGCGCGGCGCGCTGCGCATGATCTCGCCGCGCGAGGCCGAGCGCAGCACGGTTTCGCAAAAACTGTTGGCCGCGGCGTGGCGAGCGAAGAAGCGGTCGAGCACGCTGCCCATCAGAAAGGCGCTCGATCCCTGGAACCCGAGCTCATCGACCAGCGCCGTGACCTCGACGCCGCAGCCGAAGGTCAGCGGTCCCGGGAAGGGCAGGCGGCGCACGACAGCGCGCGCTTCGAGCCAGTGGATGCTTTCGATCTGCTTGGCCCAGCCGGTGTCTTGCTCGGGCCCGTGCAGTGCCAGCAGGGTGCGCAGCGCCGAGGCCGCGCGTTTCGGGTCTTCGCCGGCGATGCTCAGGTAGTTCAGCGTGAGCAGGCTCACCATCGCCCAGCCGACGTCACCGCGCGCCAGGCGCTGCACCGGACGCGTCGGGCCGCGCAGCGTTTCGATGCGCCCGGCCGGGCCGGCGGCATCGAGCACCCACGTGGTGGTGCTGCCGGGCAGCAGCGTGGGCAGGTCGCGGTTGGTCACGAGGGCGGTGACCGAGAGCTGGCGAATGTCCTCGCTGTAGGGCGCGTTTTGCGGGTCGACCAGCGACAGGAAAACCTCTTGCCCGATGTAGGCCGAACGCGGGCCTTCGAGCCGCTGACGCGCCGACAGCAGCCGCGGCTCGCGGCGCACCGTGTAGTAGGCACCGTGGCTGCTCGATGCTTCGTGAAAGCTCGCGTACAGCGGCTGAAAGCTCTGTTCGGCCACCTGCGCCACGCCGTAGCCCGTGACCGATTCGAGCGTGTGAACCTCGTGGTCCATCGGCCGGGTGCGGTCGGGCACCACGTGGTGCTCCCAGCTTCCGGCACCGAGCTGGATTCGATCGAGCCGCTTCGGGAAGAGGTTGATCGCGGGCGTACAAAAAAGCGCGAGGCTGCCGGCGTCCACCAGCGATTCAAGGGCGGCTTCCCCACGCGAAAACAGCAAGGTGATCTCTGCCTCGGCGCTGTCGACCGAGGCCAAGCGGCGCGCCAGATCGTTGATCTCGAAGAACAGGAACCGTTGCGGCATCGCCGCCAGTTCCTGCAGCAAACGGTGGCCGCTGAAGCCACGCAGCGTCTCGGGCAAGAGCGCGTGTTCGTCGTCGAAACCCACCGGCTGCACCGACTCGGCATCGGCAAAACCGCCGGCCGGGCCGTGGCTGCCGCCGACAACAAACGAGCCGACCGCGTTGCCGAGCACCAGCTCGTGCAGACGGAACGCGATTTCGTCGGCGGCCGAAATGAAGAACTGAAGTTTGTCGAGCCGCAGCTGTTTGAACTTGAGCCCGCCTTGCAGCTTGAGCTTGATGCGCAGGCCGCCGCGCACCGGCTTTGCGACCGGCAACTGGTTCAGCGGCAGGTCGGGCGCGAAACTGAAGTACTGCACCGAGGCGATCTCGATCGGCCACAGCGTCACGTCGTGCGCGGTGCGGAACTCGCAGTGCGTGTTCTGGCCGCGGGCCAGCTCGCTGGTGAGCGCGCTGCCGCGTGGGATGGTGAACCCGCGCCCGAGGTTCGGGTCGAGCGGGTCGGGCCGCATGCGCGCGATCATCATCGACGGCACCGGCGAGAGAAAGCCGGGGTAGACCGTCTCGAGCAGGTGCTGCACGAAGCGCGGGTGTTCGGCGTCGAGCTTGAGCTGGATGCGCGCGGTGAGAAAAGCAAAACCTTCGAGCAGGCGCTCGACATACGGGTCGGAGACTTCGAGCCCGTCGAGCGACAGGCGCGCGGCGATCTTCGGGAACTCCTGCGCGAACTCGGCGCCGACCTCGCGCAGGTGCGTCAACTCTTCGTTGTAGTGGCGCAGCAGGTTCGGGTCCATCAGGGCCTCCGCCGCGTCGAAGCACCACCCATGTCGCGCACTTCGACCTGCCCGGCTTCGAGGTCGATCTGGGTGCGCAGCAGCAGCTCCAGCGGCACCGGCTGGGCCCACATGAAACCGCGGATCTCGAACTCGATGACGTTGTGTGTGTCGAGCACGCTGGTGGCTTCGAGCGCCTTGACCTCGAGCGAGTCTTCCATCACGCGCGGCTCGAAACGCAGAATGGCCTGCTTGATGGTGCGTTCCAGCACGCCCACGTCGACACGCGACGCCAGCTGACCCGACATGGCCGGCAGGCCGTAGTTCAAGACCGAGTCGGCCGCTTGCGGGTACTGCTGCGCCAGCTTGCCGAGCGACTGCACCGAGTTGAGCAGCCACGACAGGTCTCGCAACACCGCGTCGCGGATCTGCGACTTGTTCATCACCCGCGTGTCGTCGGCCTCGACCGAGGACAGCGGTGCCAGGTCGGTCAAACGGTCCAGCAGCGCGGGTTGCAGGCGATCGCGAACGTTCATGTGGCGCTTGCGGCGCTTGCGAGTTTGATCTCGCGCGCTTCGAGCAAGCCCATCTCGGCACTGCTGGTCGAGAGCAGGCGCTGCCCGAGGCCGGCGAACTGGTCGGCGCCGAGCTCCACCCACGCGGTTGAACGCGCCAGCTTGAGCACGCCGTTTTCTTGTTCGCGCGTGCCGGGGTAACAGGTCGGCACGAGCGCGACCGAATCGCCGCCGTTGCTGAAAGTCAGGTGCACGGCCGACCAGACCATGTCGCGCAGGTCTTCAGGGGCTTCGACCTTGACGGCCGCGAGCGCGCTGAACGGCACCCAGGTGTAGCGCCCGTTGAGCACCACCTCGAGCACCGGGCCGAGGCGCGAGTCGGCGTCGGCGATCCAGTCGAAAGGCTCGCCGTTCAGGCTGCCGGACGTGGTGGGCGCTTGTTCGAAGGCGCCCGCACGCAGGTGCTGCGCCTGCGCGAGCTGGCCCTGGGCCTCCTGCGACAAGGCCTCGATGAGCATCGCGACCCAGCTCGCCGGCTGGCCGAAAACCACCGGCGTCGTCTTGCCCGCGAACACCGCACCGCGCACGGCCTCGCACTTGATGGCCTCGCGGTACGTGTTGACCATGGCGAGCGTGCCGTGGTCGAGCTGGCCGCAGATCTCGAGCTGCGCCAGCGCGCGCTCCCACTGGCCGAGCACACTGAGCAACTGGAACAGGAAGACACGCAGCTTGGGGTCGCCCGGTTTTTCGCGCACCTGGGCTTGCAGCGCGGCCAGCGCCTGGGCCGGGTCGCCGGCAGCCAGCAGTTCTTGAGGAGTGGCCATGGTGATCAGGTCGGCAGAATTTCGTCCTGGAAGCTGGTGCCGCCACCCCGTTGACCGCTGGTTTGCTGGCGCTCGTAGTCGACCTGGACCTTGTTGAAACTGAAACTCACGCGCTCGATGGCATCGCCGTTCTCGCCACATTCGATGTCGAACGAGGTGACCCGCGCCTGCGAGAGGGTGATGGTGAAAAAGTCGCGCTGGCCTTCACCGGCCTTGCGCATCGAGAGCTTGGCTTCCTTGACTTCGTCGTTGGTGGCCAACACGCTCATCAGCGCCGTCGTCGCGGTGTCGATGCGCTTGGTGACGACCAGGTTCTTGTAGCTGCGGCGGCCGGTGGCCTGCGACGAGCCCAGCGCCGAGGGTGAAGACACACCCCAGTTCCACCCGTGCACGACCATTTCGTCCTTGTGATCGACGGCACTGCTTTCGCCCTTGAGCTTGCCGGCGCGCTTGGACTGCACGCTCAGGAAAACATCGATGGCGCCGCCGGCTGCGGGGGTTGCGTGGGCTGGGGAGAGCATGTTGAATCCTTCGGCGCAGCGGCTTGCGCAGGGCGCCACACAGCTTCAACGAGAACGCGCCCCAACGGCAACGCTCTCGTCTGAGGGCAACACGGTTCAGCCCTCGACCGGTGGCCCGATCGAGCCGGGCTGAATCGTGTTGCGTCCGGAAGTGCACCCCTCCAGGGGCGCACCGGGTCGAGGAGAAAGCGCGGGCTCAGCGTGTCTCGGTGGTCGAGGTGTTCCAGCCGAACTTCACTTCGCCGCCGAGACCGCCCTTGTCGTCCTGGGCCTTGTAGGCGAACTCGATGTCCTTGTAGGTGCAATGCACTTCTTCTTCGATGTCTCCCTCGGCAGAGGCCGAAGGCGACACGCTGGTGATGAACACTTCTTTCAGGGTGATCACGAGAAAAGCCTTCTGGCCTTCGCCGGCCTTGCGGGCGGTGAGCTTGGCGTCTTTGAAGTGCTTGCCCGCCGCGCAATGTTTGGCGAGCACGGGCGAGGCCTTGTCGTAGACGTGGCTGATGACGAACTCGCCCGGCTCGGCCTTGCCGCGGCCCGAGCCACCGCCGGTGGTGGCACCGGAAGACTGGCTCACTTCCCAATTCCAGGAGAGAAGCTCGATCTCGCCCTTGTGGTCCTTGTGGGTGGCTTCGCCTTCGACGCCGTCAAACTTGATGTGGAAGTCGCTCGACATGATAAATACTCCTTGATGATTTGAAAAAATTGCCTGCGCTGGTTATGACGCTGGGTGGCTGGGAGGAAACGCGATGATCAATCGCTGCACGTGTGATTACTGCTGCTTCTGCGAAGGCAGCTTGGAGACAAGACGCAAGGACACCGTGAGTCCTTCGAGTTGATAGTGGGGTCGCAGAAAGAACTTCGACGAGTAGTAGCCGGGGTTGCCGGGGATCTCTTCGACGGTCACCTCGGCAGCCGCGAGCGGCTTTTGCGCCTTGGTGGTTTCCGACGAATTGGCCGGGTCGCCATCGACGTAATTCATGATCCAGTTGTTGAGCCACTTGGCCATGTCGTCGCGTTCCTTGAACGAACCGACCTTGTCGCGCACGATGCACTTCAGGTAGTGCGCGAAACGGCAGGTGGCGAACAGGTAGGGCAGCTTGGCGGCCAGGTTGGCGTTGGCGGTGGCATCGGGGTCGTCGTATTCGGCCGGCTTTTGCAGCGAGTTCGCGCCGATGAAGGCCGCGAAGTCGGAGTTCTTGCGGTGCACGAGCGGCATGAAACCGTTCTTCGCCAACTCGGCCTCGCGCCGGTCGCTGATGGCGATTTCGGTCGGGCACTTCATGTCCACGCCACCGTCGTCGGTGGGGAAGGTGTGCGTGGGCAAACCTTCGACCGAACCGCCCGACTCGATGCCACGAATGCGCGAGCACCAGCCGTACTGCTTGAACGAACGGTTGATGTTGACCGCCATCGCGTAGGCCGAGTTGGCCCAGGTGTACTTGGTGTGGTCGGCGTTGGCGGTTTCTTCTTCGAAGTTGAACTCTTCGACCGGGTTGGTCTTGGCACCGTAGGGAATGCGCGCCAGGAAACGTGGCATCGCCAGGCCGATGTAGCGCGCGTCGTCGGACTCGCGCAGCGAACGCCATGCGGCGTACTCGGGCGTGGTGAAGATCTTGGTCAGGTCACGCGGGTTGGCGAGCTCCTGCCATGAACCCATCTGCGCCAGGCCCGGGTCGGCGGCGGCGATGAACGGTGTGTGCGCCGCCGCGGCCACCTTGGCCATTTCGCCGAGCAGCTCGACGTCTTGCGGGCCGTGGTTGAAGTAGTAGTCGCCGACCAGGCAGCCGAAAGGCTCGCCGCCGAACTGGCCGAACTCTTCTTCGTAGACCCGCTTGAAGATCGGGCTCTGGTCCCAGGCCGTGCCCTTGTAGCGCTTGAGGGTCTTGCCCAGCTCCGCCTTGGAGATGTTCATCACGCGGATCTTCAGCGACTCGTCGGTCTCGGTGTTGTTGACGAGGTGGTGCAGGCCGCGCCAGGCGCTTTCGATCTGCTGAAAGTCGGCGTGGTGCATGATCTGGTTGATCTGCGCGCTGAGCTTGCCGTCGAGCTCGGCGATCATCGCTTCGATCGAAGCGACCACGTCGCTGCCGATCAGCTTGGTCTGGGCCAGCGCCTGCTGAGCCAGTGTGAGGATCGCCGATTCGACGGCCGATTTGGCTTCGTCGCTCTTCGGCTTGAATTCCTTGTTCAGCAGCGACGCGAAGTCGCCGCCTTCGTATTCGACGCCCTTCAGTGCCGAGCCTTCTGCTTGTGTTGCCATGGTGTGGTGTGCTCCGTCGGTCTTGTGGGGTTCGCGCCGGTCAGGCTGCGTCGGTGGGCTTCTTGGCCGCGGCCAGCGTGCCGAGCAGCGCCGGGTCGGCCAGCACCTTGGCCAGCAACTCTTCAGCGCCGGTCTTGCCGTCCATGTAGGTAATGAGGTTCGAGAGCTGCTCACGCGCCTGCAGCAGCTTGCTCAACGAGTCGACCTTGCGCGCCACTGCGGCGGGGGAGAAGTCGTCCATGTTCTCGAAGGTGATGTCGACCGACAGGTTGCCTTCGCCGGTGAGCGTGTTGGGCACCTGGAAGGCGACCCGCGGCTTCATCGACTTCATGCGTGAGTCGAAGTTGTCGACGTCGAACTCAAGCAGCTTGCGTTCGGCCACCGGGGGCAGCGGCTCGCTGGGCTTGCCCGACAGGTCGGACAGCACGCCCATCACGAAGGGCAACTGCACCTTCTTCTCGGCGCCGTAGAGCTCCACGTCGTATTCGATCTGGACCCGCGGTGCGCGGTTGCGGGCGACGAATTTCTGGCTGCTGGTTGCCATGGGGATCACTCCTTGTGGGATTCAGAAAAAATGCAGTGTGCGCGGCGGGTCATTCGCTGTCCACCCCGGCGATGCGCTCGACGTCTTTCAGGCCGTCGGGCGCCAGGTCGCGGATGATTTCGAGGAAAGTCTTGCCCATCAGGCGCTGGGCGCGGCGGATCAGCAGCGGCGCCGGGTTGGTGGGCTCGTTGCGGTTGATCCAGTCGCACACGCGGTCGAGCGCCTTGATCGCGTCGTCGCGGTTGTTGATGGCACCCAAGCCGGTGGACCGGGCCACCGGCGCAGCGCCATCGGCAGGCTCGTCCGTCGCAGCCGCTTCGGCATCGCCGCCCGCTGCCTGGGCCAGCAGCTGGGTGAGTGCGCGCAGCGGGCGCAGATCGGGGCCGCTCGCGGCGCCGACCTGGGTGTCGATCACGGCTTCGATCGCACGAACATCGGCGTGCGCTGCGGCCAGCAGGCCGAGCAACCCGGGGAACTGTTGATCGGCCGCCTTGATGGCGTCGGCCACACCCGCTGGTGTGGGCACGTTTTCATTGCTCGCCGGCTCGGCCTTGCCGAGACCGAGCTCGACCTGGCGCACCGTGATGCCGTCGCGCGGGTTGCCGATGACGGCCAGGCGAAGGTCGGCCAGCACGCTCGCACCGTCGGCCAGTGGCGCGAGTGCGTTCAGACGCATGGTCGGGTCGTTGTTGTCGCTGACGTCGAGCTGCGGGTAGACATGTGCCCAGTGCTGCTCCAGCAAACCACGAACCAGTTTGATGCCGGTCGCAAAACCACCGAAGCCGTGCAAGCGCGTGTTGGCGCGCAACAAGTGGATCGCGACACGCAGGTCGCGGGTGCGCTGAGCCAGTGCGACCGCCTGCTCCTGCATGACCCGCCAGTCGGGTTCCTGCGCGGCGATCACGGTGTCGCCGAACTGCTGCTCGGGCTTGCCGCGGGCCGCTTCTTCGAGGACCTGGAACGCCGGGTCGTACTCAAGGTCTTCGCCACAAGGCGCGGTGTCGTTCACCGGTGCCAGGAAGGCGTCAACGTTGATGTCGGCCATGATCGGGAGTCTCTTGCGTTGGAGTGGGTGACGAAGCGGTTTCGATTCGCAGTGATACGACTGTAGGCAGCAAGTGCTTCACATGCAGTTGTCTAAGGTCATGTCGGAGGCAGCGGCACCCCAGCCGAAGGTCATGCGCTCAGAAATCGCCGCAGGCGTTCTTGCGGCCGCTGTCGAAGCAGTTGGAAATGTTCGGCCGCGTACGCAGGCGTGACCACTCCACCGCCAGCAGATCGGCGATCGAACGGCTGCTGGCATCGACGTCGAGCGGCGAGTCGGGCACGCACATCTGCGGCAGGCCGAGGTTGCGGTCGTAGACGTAGGTGGCCTTCTCTTCGCGGCGCGGTTCGATGGCGCCTGCACCGAGCTCGTGGGCCAGCACGGCCAGCGCCCGCGACTGCCCGCCGGCCGTGACCGTCAGTGCGCTCGAGTTGCCTTCGGCCTGCGTGAAGACGTAGTTCGTGGCGCTCAAGCCGCCACCGTTGATCGCGTAGCTGCCCGGCGCCGAGCCGGTCGTGGCCGGCGAGGTCCAGGTGAGCGTGCCGGTGGTCGAGCCGTTCAGCGAGTCCTCGTTGCGCAGCCCCGTGACCGTGCCGTTGAAGGGTGGGTTGGCCTGGTTCTGGCCGCGTGTCGCCGGGTCGGCCACGTAGGTCAGCGTGGCGGGCGTGACGGCGAGCGCGCCGTTGGTGACGGTCAGCAGATAACCCGCCGGTGACGTCAGCGTCGCACCACTGATCGTGTAGGTGCCGACGTTGCTGCCGGAGTTGGACGATGTGGTCGGCCCGCCACCGATCACGTTGGCCTGAAGGTCGCCGTTGAGCAGGCCGGTGGTGGTGACGGTGAAGGTCGGGTCGCCATCGCCATAAATGCGGGTCTTGTTGTCGACCGAGACGGCCAGCGTCGGGCGCTGGGCGTAGATGAACGCATTGTTGGCTTCGGGCAAGGCAATCGCGCAGGTCACGCCGAAGCTGCAGCCGTAGATGTTGGGCAAGGCGCCGTTGCCGGCCAGGCCGCCACGGGTTTCGCCGACCCAGGTGTCGGCGAACAGGTGCCAGCGGTTGCTCGCGGTGATCGTGCTGTTGCCGGTGTTCTGGAACGTGCCCGGCGTTACCAGATCGAGCGTGGCGGCGGCGATGTTGCCGGCCAGTGTCATGTTGCCGGCGAAGTTGCGCACGGTCATGGCACCACCGGTGAGCGAGCTGGCGTCGAGCGTCAGGGCCGAGTTGCTGGCGGCGTCGACCCCCACGGCGGCCACCGGGCCGAGCACGAGCGCCTTGTTGTTGGCGTAGGTCAGCGTGCCGCCGACGTTGGCGGCGAAGGTGTCGACGCTGTTGCCGGCGAGGTCGAGCTCGGCATCGCCGGCGCGCACCAGCAGTTTGCCGGCCGTGAGCGTGGCACTCTGGATCGGGCCGGCCAGAGGGGTTTCGAGCGTCAGGTCTTTGGTGGCCTTCACGCCTTCACCAGCGAAGAACGAACCGCCCTGCGAAACCGTGCCGGCACTCACCAGCGCCAGCGTGCCGCCGCCCACCGAAAGTGCCGCGTCGATGGAGATGCTGCCTGCTTCCCCGGTCTGCAGCGTCAGGTTGTTTCCGAACGTGGTCGCGGAGCGCACCGTGATCGCGCCACCGTAAAGGTTGGAACCGAGCACGAGTGTGCTGCCGGCGCTGATGTTGTCGAGCTCGAACTGGGTCAGCCCGAGGCCCGTGTTGGCACCGATGTTGATCGCCACGTCGTTGCGCTCGACCACAGCCCCCGTCGCATCGACCTCGCCGGGGCGCACATTGGTGATGCCGGTGCTGGTGACCGAGCCGTCGATCACGATCGCATCGGTGGCCTGATCGGCGTTGCTCGCACGCAGCGTGACATGTCCGCCGCGAACCAGCGCTGCGCCTCCCTCGACGCCACCGCTGATGTTCAGGCCTGCACCGCCGTCGGCAGTGCTGCCGGTGATGGACACCTTGCCACCGCTGGTGACCACTGTCTCATCACCCAGGAGCACGCCGATCGATTCGGTCAGACCGCTGGTCTTGGACAGCTGCACGCCGCCACGAATGTCGATCGGGCCGGTGGTACTGCGCAGCGTGCTGGCAAAGATGTCGACGCCGATCGCATTGAGGCCGCTGCCGGTTTCGTTGTCGATGAAGGACTGGCCCAGCCCCGTCACCGCAATCGCGCCGCTCGTCGAAGCGAGCGTGGTGCTCGAGAGAAGCACGCCGCTGCCGTAGCCGCCCTGGGGATCGAAGCTGCCCTTGACGGAGATGGAGCCGGTCGCGCTGTTCAGTGTCGAGTTGAACATCGAAACGCCGTAGTTGCTCGAGTTCGCGCCACCCAGCGTCTGGCCGAGCACCGAGATGTTGCCGCCGGCGTTGGCGTCGGACTGCCCGACGCGCGTGTCGATCACCACACCGTCGAGGGTCACGCCGGCCAAGCCACTCGACGATGGCAACGCCGGGTCGCTGCTGCCGAACAGACGCACGTTGCCGCCATTGCTTCGCAGCGTCAGGCCCTGCAGGTTGATGCCACCGTCGAGCTGCCCGGTCGCGTTCGCGTTCAAGTCGACGTTGAGCGGCCCGGAGGTCGAGCTGATCGTGTTGACGGTGCCCGGCGCCGTGACGATGCCGCGGGCCGCGTCGAAACGCAGCGTGACCGGCGCGGTGCCGACGCTGCGCACGATGTTGGCGTTGAGCGTGGTGGTAGGCCCCGACGAGGCGATCGTGCGGCCGAGCGATATCGTGCCGCCCGGCGCGCTGCCGGTGACGCCGGTGGTGATGGTGACGTTGGTGCCGGCGTTGAGCGTGGCGTTGATGTCGTTCGTGAAAACGTTGCTCTGCGCCACCGGCACGAACGGGTTGGCCAACTGCACGGCCGTGTGGTTCGCTGGATCGATGTCGTAGATGAAAACATCGAAGGGATCGATGTTCAGCGTTCCGGCCTGGCCGCGCGCCGCGCTGGCGTCGACCTTCACGCCGGCGGTGTCGACCCCGCCGCTGACGGTGAGCTTGACGAGCCCACCGTCGCCGCCGAGCGCGCCGCCGCGTGCCGAAAAACTGCCCTGGGCGCGTGCGTAGTCGCCGGTCAGATCGACCCGGCCGCCGTTGCCGCGCGTGCCGGCGTCGACCACGATCTGCGCGTTGGGTGTGACAACCACGCCACCGCCGGCACCGGCGACCGAACTCGCCACGAGCTGCACATGACCACCGCCCACGTCGCCGCTGGCGTCGATGCGCCCCGCGTCCAGCAGACCGACGTTGCGGCCGCTGAGGCTCACGTCGCCGCCTTTCTTTCCGGCCGCACCGCGCGTGTCGATGCTGCCGGTGACCGACACATCGCCCGCGCCGCCGGCGATCAACACGCCGCCGGCACCTTGTGTGAGCGAACGCGCACGCACCACGCCGCCCTGGTTGACGACGAAGCCGGTGGCCTGTGTCGTGTCGGCGAGCATCAGCACGCGCCCACCATCGGCCGCGAGCGTCCCGGTGTTGGCGGCCAGCGCCTGCAGGTCGGCCTCGGTGACACGCAACTGCGTCAGGCCATCGCCCTGGAAGTCGAGCGTGACGGTCTTGCCCGAAGCGAGCGCCACCGTGCCCTGCGGGGCTTCGATCGTGCCGCTGTTGCTGGCGGTGCTGCCCACGAGCGCGATCACACCACCCGGTGCTGCCTGCAGGCTGCCTTCGTTGACCACGCTCGCGGGCGCGGCGTTGCCCCGCGTAAAGCTGTAGCGGCCGGCGGCGAAATCGCTGTCGGAGATGTTGAGCGTGGAGGCCACCAGGCCGCCCACGTTCACGCTCGCGCCGGCACCGAACAGCACGCCGTTCGGGTTGACGAGAAAGACCTTGCCGTTCGCGCTCAGGCTGCCGAAGATCGCCGACGGGTCGCTGCCCGTCACGCGGTTGAGCGCCACCGATTGCGCGTTGGGCTGGTTGAACACCACCCGCCCGTTCGCGCCGATCGAGAACGACTGCCAGTTGATGATCACGTTCTGCGAGTTCTGCTGCACGTTCATCTGCCCGGTGCCGGGCCGCGTGACGTTGGCGCTGCCCTGGACCACGCTCGGCGCGGTCGGCAGCGTCTGCGCAAAAGCCCAGGCCGGCGCAAAAGCGAGGGCCACGGCAAGCGCCGAGGGGCGCAGGCAGAAGTCGGGTCGGTGCGAGTTTTTCATGATCAGAATGCCTTTTGAACTTGCACCAGCACACGCGGGTCGGAAGCGCCGGAGTCGGACAGCGGCGGGTCACCCATGCGCCAGGCAACGGCCGCGCGCAAGGTGATCGCCCACGGCGCACTCCAGGTCAGGCCCACGCCGGTGCCACGCAGGGTGCGTCGGTTGCGCAGGTCGTTGGCATTGGCGTTGCGCGCCTGCTCGCCATGACCGGCATCGTGAAAGAGCGCCAGCACCAAGTCGTCGGAGGCGCTGTAGCGCCACTCGATGCCGCCGACCCAGCCGTTGTCGACCAGCACTTCGCCGCTCGGGTAAGCGCGCACCGCACGGTCGCCACCGAGCGCCAGTTTTTCCGACGGGTCGAGGTTGTGGCTGGCGAGCTGGCCGACCAGCGAGACGAACAGGTTGTGGCGCCCGAATAGCGCTTGCAAACGCGAGCCCGTCAGGCTGAGCTTGGCGAAGTTGCCCTCGGTCTGGTGGCCGGTGGTGGGGTCTTGGTCGAGCGAGCGGGTGGCGTCGTTGTTCAGGTTGAGCCGGCCGAAGTAGGCCGTGGCTCCGGCGTTCACATAACCGCCGCCGAAGAGCGCGTCGCGCGCTTCCCAGGTGACGCCGAGGGAAGCGGCGTTGACGCGCTTGTCGCTGTCCTGGCTGACGGCTTCGGTCTTGTCGCGCAGCGCCTTGGTTTCGATGGCCGCGCGCAGGAACATGTTGCGGCCGCGGCTGCGCAGCAGCGGGTACACCGCCGACACGTCGAACACCTGCGCCGTGCCGGTGGCGCCGAGTGCGGCGAACTGGGCGCCGAGCTCGTAGCCCACGCGGCTCACGCCGGCGCCGACACGCAGGCCGTCGGCTCCCAGCGGTGCTTCGTACGACAGGCGGCCGAAGGTCTGGTGCGCGCCCGAGCTGCTCATCAGCCGGGCATCGAAGTTGTCGCCGATGCCGAAGGGGCTGGCGTAACGCAGCGTCGCCGACAGGCGCTCGCGGCCCGACGCCGCGGTGCCGTAGTTGTCGAGCTCGACCGAAGCCTGCCAGCGCTTCTGGTTTGCCGACACTTCGACGACCAGATCGGTCGTGCCGGTCTCGGCGCCCTGTTCCAGGCCGGCCTGCACCTTCAGGCCCGGCAGGTCGGACAACAACAGCATCGTGCGTTCGTAGCTCACCGAATGCAGCGCCGCACCCGGCGTGAGGTGGGCGAGGATGGCGCGCACACGCTCTTCGCTGGTCGGCGCATCGGCTGCGACCTTCACCTGCACCTTGCCGAGCCGGCCTTCGAGCACGCTGATCTCAGCCTGGCCGTCTTCGATATGCTGCTGCGGCACGATCGCCTGCGCCAGGAAAAAACCGCGCGCACGGTATTCGAGCGTGACGAGTTCGGCGAGTTTTTCCAGGTCGGCCAGCGTCACGCGCCGGCCGATGTAGGCGGCGGCCAGCGTGCTCAGCGTGCTGTCCTGCATTTCGGTGGTGCCGCGGTACACGATGCCCTTGAGCACGAAGTCGGCGCCCTTGTCGGCCGGCTTGGCGGGCTGCGCGTACACGCCGGCGCAAGCGCACAACGCGGCAGCAGCCAGTGCGCGCAGGGCGCGGTGGTGGGCAGGGCGGACGACGCGACGAATGAGGGCTGCGTGCATGGTCTTATCGTTCAAGGGTCAGACGCCAGTTGCCGATCAGGTTGAACGGCGCCCAGAAAAACGGGTGTGACAGCTTCGGCGCCCTGAGCACGGCGAGCTGGCCGCTCTGCATCGCGCTTTGCAGGTCTGCCCCCTGGCTCAGGCGCTGGTAGACGGTGTCCATCAGCAGCGAGGTGGCGTCGTCGGCCACCGGCCACAGCGAGGCGATCATCGACTCGGCGCCGGCCGAAAGAAACGAGCGCGGAAAGCCCAGCACTTCGTCGCCGCTGGCGATGCGCCCGAGCGCCGACTCGCAGGCCGACAGCGTGACCAGCGAGACCTTCGACAGGTCGAGCGTGAGCACCTCGCTCGCGTCGAGAAAGCTCTGCTTCTGGTTTTCATTGGCGAGCAGGATGCGCGAGCGCAGCGGGTCGATCAGGTCGGCTTCGGCGTGCGCTGCCACGTGCAGCACACGCGCATCCGAGGCCACCTGTTTGAAGCGGGTCTTGGTGGCTTCGGCGCCCATGTAGCTGGTGGCGCCCTTGAAGGTTTTCACGAGCTGGCTCACTTCGACATCGGCACCCGGCAGGTCGTAGCGGGCTTCGATCTTCGGGTTACCAAAAGCGACCACCTTCGCCGGCGTGCCCGACTTGCGCGCGACCAGCTGCGCGGCAATGCTCATCGACGGCACCGAGGCGATGCGGTGGCGCTCGATCAGGTAAGCGCCGTTCACACGCAGCGCCTGGAACGGCAGATAGTGCAGCGGGCCGTGCGGCACGACGACAAGGCGCTCGCCGCCGGCCAGACCGAGCGGGCCGATCAGCTGCGCGCCGAGCTTGTCGGCCAGGCCGATCGCGGCGCGCCGGCCTTCGGTGATCGACTGGCGCAACTCGTCGACGGCGCTGGACAATTCGGCCCGGCTGACCGGGATCGTGACCGCACGCACCGCATCGCGCGAGACCACCCACACGGCGAGGCGGTCGTTGAGTGAGTGGAACTGCACCACCCTTTCGTCGGGTGCGAGCAGCGCCTGCAGCGTGCTCGCGTTGACCGCCGTGAGCGCCGATTGCGCCACCGGTGCACGGCCCCGCACGGCATCGAGAAAAGCGCGGGCGCGGCTTTTTTCGCTGATGTCGAGCGCACGGGCCGCGTCGCCCAGATCGAGCGACAAACCGATGGCGCGCTCGAACAGGGTCTGAAGGTCGGAGAACAAGCCGAGCTTGACCTCCTCGCTGCGGAACTGCGCGCGCACCGTGTCGAGGCTGTCGAGCGCTTGCAGCAAGGCGTCCGAGGCCGCGCGTTTGTCGCCGAGCGCGAGCTGCGCGTCGGCCACGCCGACGAGCGCCCACAGGCGGTGGTAGGGCGAGTCGAAGCCGGTGTTGCGTGCGGCGAGCGTCTGGTAGGCCGCCAGCGCTTCCGGCGCCCGGCCCTCGGCCAGCAGCAAGCGCGCCTGCGAGCGGTCGAGCTGGGCACGCAGCGCGGGGTTGTTGTCGACCAGGGTCACGGCGTCGAGCACGCTGCGGGCGCGCTTCACGTCGCCCGAATCGAGCAGCACGTTGGCGAGCGAGCCCATCACCAGCGGTCTGAAGCGCTCGGAACTCTCGGCGGCGGCACGCTCGTAGCTGGCGATGGCGGCGGGGTAGTTGTGCCGGCGCGCCTGCACGTCACCGATGATCTTGTAGGCCGGCCCGACCACGACCTTCGGGTCCTTGGCCTGGTGGGTGAGCGACTGGCGCGCGAACAGCTCGGCCTTGTCGAGGTCACCGCCGTAACTCATCACGATGGCGAGGTCGCGCTTGGCAAGGGCGAGCAGGTCTTCGTTGCTGCTGTCCAGCGCAAGGTGCAGGGCCTTCGACGCGGCGCGCAGGCTCTGCCTGAATTCGCCGGCTTCGGCCAGCGACACGGCCTGGCTGCAATATTGGTAGCCGGTGAGCTTGATCGGCTCGGCGGCATAGAGCGCCGCACCTTCGGCCGCGAAACCGAGAATGGTGTCGGCATCTTGCAGCCGCGCCTTGTTGAGCTGCACCATCGAGCGCTCGACATCGGCGAACTGAGTCTGGGCCACGGCCCACGAACTCACGGCCAGAAGAATCAAGGGCGCCAGACAGAGGGCAATTCTCGGGACGAACCTCAGTGCAACCACGCAGCCTCCTCACGGTAGCGCCGGACTCTAGAAGCGGGAACCCGGCCAGTCCAATGACTTTAGTTAGGGCAGTTTCGCGCACTGTTTGCGTTGCCCGGGCATCAGCCCTTCAAGCGCCGTGGCGCCGTGTGCCCGCCCCCCTAAGTTGAAGTTGAAAACGCCCGATTTGGTGCATTCCCAAAGCACCCGAGCCCCCCGAACGACCGGTGTTTCGCGCCATGTTGCCATGCAAGAATGCGGCGCGATCAGCATCTGAAGGCCCTCGTCATGGCAGTGAACCCCGCTCCGGCAAACAGCGCAACCAGCACTTCGGGGGCCACCCCGATCGCCCTCGCCGCAGTGGCCGAAGGGGGCCGACACAAGGTGCTGTTGGTCGAAGACCACGACCTGGTGCGGCTCGGCGTGAAAGCGCTGTTCAGCGGCGCCGACTGCGCCAGCATCGACTGGATCGAAGCCTCCACGCTCGCCGATGCCTTGCGCCTGTACGGAGAGCACAAGGACGTGGCCGTGGTCCTGCTCGATCTGAACCTGGCCGACTGCAAGGGTTTGCACGGCCTGTCGCAAATGCTCGTCGTGCACCCCGGCGCGCGGGTGCTGATCCTGAGCGGCACCCAAGACGAGTTCGTGGTCCGGCAGGCCAAGGCGATGGGCGCGGCCGGTTACCTGCACAAGGGCGGCTCGCCCGACCCGATGCGCGAGACACTGCGCGCCATTCTCGAACTCGACCCGCCCAGCGGCTCGGCACCCGCACGGCCGGTGCAGGCCTTCCCGAAGTTCCCGTCGGCTTCGAGCTACGACCGCGTCGCCGAGCTCGGAACCCGGCACCTCGAGATTCTGGAACTGGTGCTGTCGGGCTGCACCAACCAGGAGATCAGCAACTCGACCAAACTCTCGCTGGGCACGGTCAAGAACTACGTCTCCACGATCCTGCTGGCGCTCGATGTCAAATCGCGCTCGCACCTGATCAGCCTGTTTCGCTGAGCCGCACGCGTACCGCGCTGCGTCGAGAAGCAGGCTTTCGCCGCATGAAGATCGTCAGGCCGCAAGGCCGCGCACCCGGCTCGGTCGTGCAAGCCGCCGAGGGCCAGCCGCTCGTCGCCGACGACTTCATCGAGCGCAGCGTGATGCGTGCCGAGGTCAAGCGGCTGTATGACCACGCCATTCCCGCAGCCGCCGGTGCGGTGGTGGTGGCGCTGGTGTTCTGGGTGATGTTCTATCGCCAGACGCAAGACCAGCGCGTGCTGCTCTGGGCTGCGCTGGCCCACGGCTGCCAGGCGGCCCGGCTGGCGGTGCTCATCGCGTTTCAGCGCGCCAAGGGCACGCGGCGTGATCCGGCGGTCTGGCTGTTTCGGTACCGCGCAGCACTGCTCTGCATGAGCGCCACCTGGGGCCTGGCGCCGCTGATGTTCCTGCCCGACAACGACCTGGCCTACACCGCGATCATGCTGCTGGTGCTGCTCGGCGTGGCAGTCAGCGGCATCACCGCGATCGCCACCGACCGCGCTTCGGTGATGTTGTGGATCGTGCCGCTGATGGGCCCGGCACCACTCGCGCTGCTGTGGCACTACAGCCCGGCGAACCTGGGCCTGGCGGCGTTTGCACTGCTCTTCATTTTCGTCAACCTGACCTACGTGCTGAAGCAGAACCAGGTGCTCAGCTCCACGCTGCGCGCGCAGTTCGAAAACGCCGCGCTGGTCAAGCGCCTGAACCTGCAGATGGAGCTGACCGCCGCGGCCAGCAAGGACAAGAGCCGTTTTCTCGCCGCCGCCAGCCACGACCTGCGCCAGCCGCTGCACGCCCTCAGCTTCTTCGGCTCGACGCTGGAAAAGCGCATGGCGAATTCACCCGACCTGCCGCTGATCTTCAACATGATGCGGTCGATCGAAGCACTCGACAAATCCTTCAACGCGATCCTCGATGTTTCGAAGCTCGATGCGCAGGCGGTCGAGCCGCACCTGCAGCTGTTTCCGCTGCGTGACCTGTTCCGGCGCCTGCAGATGAGCTTCGGCGGGCAGGCCGAAGAAGCCGGCCTGCAACTGCGCTTCAAGCCCGGCGGCAAGGTCGTCAAGAGCGACCCGCAGTTGCTTGAACGCACGCTCGCCAACCTGGTGCAGAACGGCCTGCGTTATTGCCGCAGCGGTGGCATCGTGGTGCTGGCGCGCAACTGGCGCGGCGGTACCAACATCGAAGTGTGGGACACCGGCATCGGCATTCCCGAGGCCGAGCTACC